>PIVL01000136.1 GCA_003354145.1 Paracoccaceae bacterium | reverse complement strand
ATAGCCCATGGCGCGGCCTTCGTACTGGTCATCCAGCGCGTCGGGCGTATCGCTGGCATAGACCACCGACGGCGACAGCGGCGTCACCACTGGCGAGCTTGCATCGCGTGGAAACGGAGCTGGACGAACCAGAGAGCCTTTGGAATTGCGCATCAGCCGACCACCTTCAACGTGTCACGAAACAGTTTCATGTTGTCACGGTAATGGCCCGCGGCCCGAGGCAGCATGGCCAAGGTTTGTTCGTCCATCTCGCGTACGATTTTGCCCGGGGCACCCATGACCAGACTGCCATCAGGGATGACTTTGTTTTCGGTGATCAGGGCCCCTGCCCCGATCAAACAATTCTTGCCGATTTTGGCACCATTCAGCACCGTAGCACCCATGCCGATCAAACTGCTGTCGCCGATGGTACAACCATGCAACATGACCTTGTGACCAATTGTGCAGTTCTCACCAATGCTTAACGGAAATCCGGGATCGACATGCATGACAGTGCTTTCCTGCACATTGCTGCCAACCCCAACGCGGATTTCTTCGTGATCGCCGCGCATGGTGACGCCAAACCAGATTGATACGCCCTGCATTAGCACGACTTTGCCGATGACATTTGCATCGGGGGCAACCCAGGTGTCGTCATCAATTTGCGGAGAAACGCCGTTTAATGCGTAAATGGTCATGAAAAGTCCTCGAATTGTGCCTGAAGGGCACGAACGTGATCGGTTAGCCCGGGTTGCTGGCTGCGGCGTAATCTTGTGGCATCAACGATGGATTTCAGTTTGTTTTCAGTGGCATCCAGATCGTCATTAACCAGAACAAAGTCATAGCCATCCCAATGGCTGATCTCGTCCCAGCTTTTCTGCATCCGTCTTTCGATGGTGGCGGTGTCGTCCTGGCCGCGGCCAACCAGACGACGGTGCAATTCTTCAATCGACGGCGGCAGCAGAAAGATAGACAAAGTATGCGCACCAAGTGCGGAGTTGCGGATTTGCTGTGCGCCTTGCCAGTCAATATCAAACAGAACGTCCCTGCCCGCGTTGATCGCGTCCTGTACCGGACCGATGGGCGAGCCATAGAAATTGCCAAATACATGGGCATGTTCCAACATTCGGCCTTCGATCACCTGGGCCTTGAAATCGTTGGTGGTGGTGAAATGGTAATCTTTGCCATTCACTTCGCCCTTACGTGGGGTTCGTGTGGTGGCACTAACGGAAAAGGCGATGGACGGATCCCATTCGCGCAGGCGTCGCGCAAGAGTGGATTTGCCGGCCCCGGATGGGGAAGACAGGATTATCAATAGGCCGCGTCGCTCAGTCATGATGTGCCCTTTTCGATGTTTGTGCCAGCCGGCTGGGATTATTCGACGTTTTGAACCTGTTCCCGCAGCTGGTCAATCACCGCCTTAAGATCAAGCCCCACAGAAGTGAGATCAGTAGATTGCGACTTGGAACAAAGTGTGTTGGCTTCACGATTGAATTCCTGCATGAGGAAATCAAGCTTGCGGCCAATCGTATTACCTTTGGCCAGCAATTCGCGCGCAGCTTTGACATGTGCCGCCAGACGGTCGATTTCCTCGGTTACGTCCGCTTTGACCGCGATCAATGCCAATTCTTGCGCCACCCGCTCTGGATCGGCCCCGTCGGCATTGCCCAGAACCCGGGCAAGATTGGCCTTGAGCGTTTCAGAGCGTTCGTCTTTGCGCCGCTCGGCCAGATCAGCGGCCTGTGCGGTCAATGTTTCAATTTGGTCTAGCTGTTGTGTCAAAACCGTTCCCAGACTTGCACCTTCATCGGTGCGCATCTGCACGAATGCCTGTACGAGCAAGGCAAATTCCTGTTTGAGCTGCGCAATCAATGGCGCGGTGTCGTCCTGACCAATACTTGTATCCAGCATGCCGCGCAGCGATAACAGATCGCTGGCCTTGGACGGGGCCAGCGAAATGCCACGCTCCATCGCTTCGGCTTCGATCCCCGCCAGAGCTGTCAGCACGGTGTTCAACGTGCCCGCGTTCAGCGACAGAGCCCCGGCCTCTTCGCTGCGTGTCAGGCGCAGGTTCAAAGTCACATTTCCCCGGCTGACTGATTTGACCAACTGCGCGCGCAAACCGGTCTCTAACCCGTCAAGCCAATCTGGCACTCGCAGGCGAATATCCAGACCCTTGCCGTTGACGCTTCGCAACTCCCACGCCCAGCTATAAGGGGAAAGTTCACCTTTTGCCGATGCAAAGCCTGTCATTGATTTTATCATACGTACTGATCTCCGTGCTGGCACAAACTGGCCGGGTTGGCGCACCTAATGCCATAGCACAGCCTAGGGCAAGTCCCCGCGAGTTGAACTGCTGCACGTATGATTAACCATTCATTAAGGAAGTGCTGCAGAATTAAACCAACATGTGTCATTATGGCGTTGTGGGGGCGCGGCATTAGGATGGGTTCAAGATGAGTGGTAATCAATTTATGCAAGATGGCGAAATAAACGGTGACAATATTGTTTCTCTGCACCGTTTTAGTGATGGTCGGGGCGTGACACCATTGCGTCAGATCGAGGCCTATTGGTCCGCGTTGCGCAATGGGGCCGCTGTGCCCAAACGTGCGCAGATCGACCCGCGAGGATTGGAGAATATGCTGGAATACGCCTTTATTCTGGAACGCATTGCGCCTGGTATCGCCCGTATTCGGCTAGCAGGCCAGCATCTGAAGCAACTTGCCGGCATGGAAGTGAGCGGCATGCCTCTTAGTACTTTTTTTTCACCGTCTGGTCGCAATCATGTCAGCGCAGCGCTTGAGCATGTGTTTGACGCTCCTGCCGTGGTTGAACTGGTCTTGCAGGGAAAACCGGCCTGGGGGCGTAAAGCACCCGAGGCCCGCATGATCCTGTTGCCGTTGCAGGATGAGAACGGGCAAATCAACCGCGCCATGGGTGTGTTGGTCGCTGAAGACCCCAAAGCCCATGCCAAACTATGCCTGTCGGTCGTTGATACGGTTTTGCGTCCTGCATCGGGTTTTGAGCATGTGGAAACACCCAAAGTGGCAGCAGGATTTGCCGAAACAAACGAGCCAGAATCAGGCCCCACCGCCCATTTGCGGTTGGTTTGAACATTTGCGCCGGAGCTGAACAAAGCCCATCTCAATACTGGAAAATAGTCAGAGACCCCGAAAACGCTTTTGGAGGTCTCTGTGTCGTTGTTCGTTTAACCCGCCGCGCGGGTGTCGCGGTTCTCGCGCATGGTCGACAACTCTTTAGCCACCAAAAACGCCAGTTCCAGCGATTGGCTGGCGTTCAGACGTGGATCACAAGCTGTATGATAGCGATCTGACAGGTCTTCGTCGCTGACGGCCCGTACACCACCGGTGCATTCGGTCACGTCTTGCCCGGTCATCTCGAAATGCACACCGCCGGGGATCGTGCCCTCGGCTTTGTGGATGGCAAAGAATTCACGCACCTCACGCAGCACACTTTCAAAGGGTCGGGTTTTATAGCCCGTTGACGATTTGATCGTATTGCCATGCATCGCGTCACAGGTCCAAAGCACGTTTGCGCCCTCTTCTTTGACCGCCTGAATAAGCCGCGGCAGATGATCGCCGACTTTGCCGGCACCAAACCGAGCAATCAACGTCAGGCGCCCAGCCTCATTCTCGGGGTTCAGCTTGGACATCAGTGCCTTAAGGTCATCCGCCGTCATGGATGGTCCGCATTTCAGACCTATCGGGTTCAGAACACCACTGCAGAATTCGACATGCGCGCCATCGGGCTGACGTGTACGATCGCCAATCCAGATCAGGTGGCCGGACCCTGCCAGCCAGTTTCCAGACGTGGTATCAAGACGTGTCAGCGCCTCTTCAAATTCCAGCAGCAGGCTTTCATGGCTGGTATAAAAATCGACCGTTTGCAATGTGTGCGCAGTATCCTGATTGACCCCAGCGGCCGTCATGAAGTCCAACGCATCCGTCATCCGGTTGGCCAGTTCGCGATATTCTGCGGCCCGCTCGCTTTCGGTGAAGCCAAGCGTCCAGCTGTGCACCTGATGCACATCCGCATAACCACCTGTTGAAAACGCGCGCAGCAGGTTCAGAGTTGCCGCCGCCTGCGTATAGGCCTGCAACATTTTTGCAGGATCCGGGATGCGACCCTTTTCGGTGAATTCCAGCTCATTGATGATGTCGCCGCGATAGCTTGGCAGTTCCACGCCATCAATCACTTCTGTCGGTGCGCTGCGTGGTTTGGCAAATTGCCCGGCCATGCGGCCCAGCTTGATTACCGGAACCTTGGCGCCATAAGTCAGAACCATCGCCATTTGCAGCATCACTTTGAACGTGTCGCGGATGCCATCGGCGCTAAATTGTTCAAAGCTCTCGGCACAATCGCCACCTTGTAGCAAAAACGCTTCGCCCCGCGATGCTGCGGCTAGATCGTCCTTAAGGCGGCGTGCTTCACCTGCAAAAACCAACGGTGGATAATTCGATAGCTGGGCCTCGACTGCGTTCAATTTCGCCGTGTCGATATACTCGGGCATTTGCACCCGAGGTTTTGCGCGCCAGTTCGATTTTTGCCAGTTGGTCATTATCTTTCTCTCCGTTCATGGAACGTCATCGCTCCACTGATCGCCTCTATACAAAATCATCGTGCAACTGACCATATCGAATTGAAGTCCCTTGACGCCGGAAAAAAGGTCTGGGCAATGTCATATTACGTCACCTGAGCAATTCCGGCTGGCGTCACCGATTTAAGGACGATTGCGCCATGCAAGAGCAACGCCAAGTTGTCGATGTGGAAAACAAATATGACAAGCCCAAGCGGTACGTATTTGTGTTGTTGAGCAAATTTTCAATGCTGTCATTTGCCTCGTCCATTGAATGCCTGCGCATCGCCAACCGGATGGCTGGCAAACAGATTTATTCGTGGAATGTGATTGGCGAAGGTGGAGACCTTGTGTCTTGCTCTACGGGCACGACATTCAAGCTCGACGATGATCTGGTAGAGCTTGTGCGCGATGATAGCATCATGATTTGTGGTGGAATCGATATACAGCAAGCCACGACGAAACGCTTTTTGGGCTGGCTCCGGCGTGAATCACGCAAAGGATATGCGATTGGCGGGCTGTGTACGGCTGCCTATTGTATGGCCAAGGCCGGATTGTTGGACGGCAAAAAGGCGACGATCCACTGGGAGAATCAGGACAGCTTTGCCGAAGAATTTGAAGATGTAGAGCTGACCAAATCAGTGTTCGTCGTCGATGGCAACAAGATGACCACCGCTGGCGGCACGTCGTCGATTGATCTGATGCTGAAACTGATTGCAGATGAACATAGCGAAGAGCTGGCCAACGCGGTGGCTGATCAGTTGATCTACTCATCGATTCGAACTGACCAGGATACGCAGCGCCTGTCTGTGCCAACCCGAATCGGCGTACGTCACCCCAAGCTTAGCCAGGTCATCCAGATGATGGAGAACAATATCGAGGAACCAATCAGCCCCTCGATCCTTGCCAAAGAGGTCGGCATGTCGACCCGGCAGTTGGAAAGATTGTTCCGACGCTATCTCAATCGCTCGCCTAAACGCTATTACATGGAGTTGCGGTTGCAAAAAGCGCGCAATCTGCTGATGCAGACAGATATGAGCGTGATCAACGTCGCGCTGGCCTGTGGATTTGCCAGCCCGTCGCATTTTTCCAAATGTTACCGGGCGCACTATAACACCACGCCCTATCGCGAACGCGGCAGCCACGCGGCGCGGTTGTCGATCTAAATCGCCGCGATCAAGTGGCCTATTCGTTTGAAACGGAGAGAACCTTGAAGACAATCAGAACTGTAGTCGCTGTCTTTGCTGTCGCTTTGATGACGGGCGTCGCACAGGCTGATGATATGCTGACAATTTTGCATACAAACGATTTTCACAGCCGGTTAGATCCAATCAAAGAAAATGGTGCGACCTGCAGCGTTGCTCAGGACGAAGCCGGTGAATGCTGGGGCGGTGCGGCGCGACTTGCAACGCTTGTAAATGATCGACGAGCAAAGGGTGAAAATGTGATTTTGCTGGATGCCGGCGATCAGTTCCAAGGCACTCTGTATTATACGCTCCACAAAGGGCAAGCCGCAGCAGAAATAATGAACGCTCTGCAGTATGATGCAATGGCTCTGGGGAATCACGAGTTTGATGATGGGCCCGAAGTACTTGGCGCGTTTGCAGATACGGCACGTTTTCCGGTTCTATTGGCGAATGCGGACTATTCCAACGAACCACATCTAAGAGACGTTCTAAAACCCAGCACGATCTTGCAAGCTGGAAACCTGCAAGTTGGCGTTATTGGAGTTGCACCTGCTGACACCGGTGAACAACCCAGTGCGGGCCCAAACATTACCTTTTTTGACCCGATCTCCGCTATTGAGAACGAGGTCAAAAATTTGCGCAGCCAGGGTGTCAATAAAATCATCGTCATTAGCCATTCGGGTTATGCTCTTGATCAGGAAATCGCCCAAAAGGTTGCCGGAATTGATGTGATTGTGGGTGGAAACTCCAACACGGTTCTGTCCAACGTGATAGAGAACTCAGATGGGCCATATCCAACGATGGTAGACGCTCCAGACGGTGGCAAAACTGCGATTGTCCAGGCCGGTTCATTTGGCAAATATCTTGGAGAACTGACAGTCACGTTCGATGAAGATGGCACCCTTCTAAGTGCGAATGGTGATCTCATTCCGACAAAACCGGATGTTGTCAAAGACACCGAAATGGACGCCCTGGTCGCACAGCTCGCTGCGCCATTGGAACCTTTTAGAAATTCTGTTGTCACCACTTTGGCTGGACACCTTGATGGAACGCGTGAAACATGCCGGGCACAAGAATGCAGCATGGGAAACTTGTTAGCTGATGCGACGCTTCATTTCCTTGATAATACCGATGCGACGGTCGCGATTCAGTCAGGCGGTGGCTTGCGCGCTTCGCTGGACCCAGGAGATGTTACGCACAGCGATATTCTGACAGTGCTGCCGTTTCAAAATACCTTGGCAACTTTGCAACTGACAGGGGCCGAGATCATTGCGGCTCTGGAAAACGGTGTTTCCCGAGTTGAGGAAAATGCCGGACGTTTTCCGCAGATAGCCGGCATGCGCTTTACCTGGGATCCGGCGGCAGCCCCCAACACTGGCCGCATTCAGTCAGTGGATGTACTGGAAAACGGTCAATTCTTGCCTATTGATAAGGACAAGACATATCGCGTCGCGACCAACAGATACATGATGAGTGGTGGAGATGGGTATTCGGTATTTGCCGAAAAGGGCATTGATATCAAAGACGAAGGCATTTCTCTTGATCTTGTTGTATCAGGTTATTTACAAAACATGGCGGAATACGAGCCAGTGCTTGATGGGCGAATCGTTGAGCAGGGACATGGCACACTGGATTAAGATAGTGCCGCCCCTAATTCGCAGGGGTTAAGCGATAAATGGCACCAAGCCCTTCGGAGATAAACCAGATTGAACCATCCGGTGCCTCAACCACGTCTCGCACACGTTCGGTCACATCTCCCTTTATCTGTTCGACTTCATGAAGCGGGTTCCCGGCAAGACGACTGATATAGTCAAGCTTTAGCGATCCGACAAAGGCATTCCCTCGCCATTGGGGCCACAGTTTTCCGGAATAGATCATCATGCCCGCTGGGGCGATGGACGGATCCCAATAAAAATCGGGCTGCTCCATGCCGACTTTTGCAGTACCAACCCCGATTTTGGCACCTGAATAGTGTCGCCCATAAGAAATCACTGGCCAGCCATAATTCGCACCCTTTTGAATGCGGTTGATCTCATCCCCACCCTTGGCGCCATGTTCTGACACCCAAAGATTGCCCTGCGCATCCAATGCCGCCCCTTGCGGGTTTCGATGCCCATAAGACCAGATTTCAGAACGAACGCCGTCCTGCCCGACAAAAGGGTTGTCGCTTGGCACCGAACCATCACGATTGATTCGGATAATGCTGCCGGTATGTCCGCTTTGATCCTGTGCCGCCTCTCTGTCTCCGCGCTCTCCCAAGGTTACAAACAAACTACCGTCACGCGATTCGATCAGTCGGCTGCCAAAGTGCCGGGTTGATTTTGAGGCGGGCGAGGCTGTGAAAATTGTGCGGACATTTCGCAGCGACCGCCCATCTTTGCTCAACTGACCAACGGCCACAGCAGTCGAAGAACCGCCCTTTTGTTTGCGGGCGTACGTTAGAAACACTTCGCGACTAATGGCGAAATCTCGTGGAATCATCACGTCAAGCAATCCACCCTGCCCTTTGTCCACCACTTTGGGAACATTGCGAACCCGTACGGCGGCATCGCCCGAGACATAAAGCAATGTACCACCGCGTTCGGTGACCAGAAAACTGCCATCGGGCAGAAATCCGATAGCCCAGGGCGTATCCAGCCCGCCTTGCATTTTGGTGATACGTAGCGGCCCGGCGCTGCTCGGCAGGGTTTGAGCAAGGGCCGGTAAAGCCGTCATTGTGAATATCAAAGCAATAAAAATCCAACGCATAAGCTGACTTTAGCCGAAAATCGCATGTCTTGTCCCGTTTTTTTGCCAATCTGACATGACTGTGATTGGTAAAATCTGGTCCTACGAAAACAATACGTGTTTTGCCTTTTCTTTTTGGGCAACCTTGCTAGGGTCGTGGCCGAACAAAATGTTCCAACAGGGAGAAATTAAATGAAAAAACTGCTTATGGCCACTGCGGCCACTGCGCTGATGGCAAGCACGGCATTTGCTGCTGACGATGTTAAGCTTGGCATTCTGATCGGTTTTACTGGCCCGATTGAATCGCTGACCGGCCCAATGGCGTCTGGTGCAGAACTTGCAATGGCCGAAGTAACCGCAAGCGGCGCCTTTATGGGCGGTGCCTCAGTTACGCCTTTGCGCGCAGATACTGGCTGTATCGACAACGGTCTGGCCACGGCCAACGCCGAACGTCTGATTGCTGACGGTGTTGCCGGTCTGATTGGCGGAGACTGCTCTGGTGTCACAGGTGCGATCCTGCAAAACGTTGCTATTCCTAATGGCATGGTGATGATTTCGCCTTCTGCCACGTCGCCAGGTCTGTCGACAATGGAAGACAATGGATTGTTCTTCCGGACGTCCCCGTCTGATGCACGTGAAGGTCAGGTCATGGCTGATGTTCTGACTGATCGTGGTATCAAATCGATCGCGCTGACCTACACCAACAACGATTATGGCAAGGGTCTGGCAGATGCGATTGTAACTTGGTTTGAGGCAGCCGGTGGCGAAGTGACCATCAATGCAGCGCACGAAGATGGCAAAGCGGACTATTCTGCAGAAGTTGGCGCACTGGCCTCGGCTGGTGGCGATATTCTGGTTGTTGCCGGTTATCTTGACCAGGGTGGTCTGGGCATCATTCAGGCGTCGCTTGATAGTGGTGCGTTTGACACGTTTGGTCTGCCCGGCGGCATGATCGGTGATTCGCTTCCTAAGAATGTTGGGCCCGACTTGAACGGTTCGTTTGGTCAGATCGCCGGTTCCGGCGGCAAAGGCACAGACGCCATTGCAATGCTGTCCAAAGAGGCCGGTTTTGACGGCACTTCGCCTTATGCTCCAGAAAGCTATGATGCGGCGGCGTTGTTCATGTTTGCCATGCAGGCAGCCAACTCGACAGCCCCTGCGGATTATGCCGCCAAGATCCTAGACGTGGCCAACGCGCCCGGCGAAAAGATCTATCCTGGTGAGCTGGCCAAAGGCTTGGAAATCCTCGCCGGTGGTGGCGACATCGACTATGTTGGTGCGTCTGCGGTTGAGCTGATCGGACCTGGCGAAAGCGCTGGTAACTATCGCGAAATCGAAGTTCAGGACGGCAAAAACGAAACCGTTGGTTTCCGCTAAGACTTCTTAGTTTGACAATTGACAGCCCGGTCCTTAGGTGGTCCGGGCTGTCTTATAATAATACGCTGCAAAAAATGTAGCTTAGGGGGGGATGCGATGATCGTCGTTGAAGGCGTACACAAGCATTTTGGCGGTTTTCATGCAGTAGACGGCGCCAGCCTGTCAATTGCCGATGGATCAATCACCGGATTGATCGGGCCAAATGGTGCGGGAAAAACCACATTATTCAACGTGATCGCCGGGGTTTTACCTCCGACATCCGGTCGCGTAACCATGCACGGCGAAGATATAACCGGCCTGCCGCCGCATGAGCTGTTTCACAAAGGCTTGCTGCGGACCTTTCAGATTGCCCACGAGTTCAGCTCTATGACCGTACGCGAGAATCTGATGATGGTGCCGGGTGGGCAATCAGGCGAAACCCTGTGGAACACCTGGTTTGGACGAGGTCGCATTGCCAGCGAAGAACGCGCACTGATGGCCAAGGCCGACGAGGTGCTTGAATTCCTGACGATTGACCATTTGCGTGACGAAAAAGCCGGCAATCTGTCTGGCGGTCAGAAAAAGCTGCTGGAACTTGGCCGCACCATGATGGTGGACGCCAGAATCGTGTTTCTGGACGAAGTCGGCGCCGGGGTGAACCGGACGCTGCTCAACACCATCGGCGATGCAATCCTGCGCCTGAACAAAGAACGCGGCTATACTTTTGTGGTCATCGAGCACGACATGGATTTCATTGGTCGCCTGTGTGATCCGGTAATCTGTATGGCCGAAGGCAAAGTGCTGGCCGAGGGCACGCTGGCTGAGATCAAAGCCAATGAGCATGTGATCGAGGCCTATCTGGGCACCGGCAGCAAACACAAGGTGAAGGCATGAGCGAACCATTTCTGATTGGCGATGCAATGACCGGTGGCTACGGCAAAGGACCGGACATTCTGCATGACTGCACCATCGCCGTGGATAAGGGCGAGATTGCTGTGATTGTCGGGCCGAACGGGGCCGGCAAATCAACCGCGATGAAGGCTGTATTTGGTATGCTTGACGTGCGCAGTGGCGCTGTGCGGCTGGATGGCGAAGACATCAGCAATCTGTCGCCACAGGATCGCGTGGTCAAAGGCATGGGCTTTGTGCCCCAGACCCAGAATATATTCACCTCTCTGACCGTCGAAGAAAACCTTGAGATGGGCGCGTTTATCCGGCGCGATGATTTTTCCGACACCATGGCGCAGGTCTATGATCTGTTTCCGATCCTGAAAGACAAAAGGTTTCAGGCTGCGGGTGAATTGTCAGGTGGTCAGCGCCAGCAGGTGGCTGTTGGTCGTGCTTTGATGACGCAACCCAAGGTCTTGATGCTGGACGAACCCACGGCCGGGGTCAGCCCGATTGTGATGGATGAGTTGTTTGACCGCATCATCGAAGTGGCCCGCACAGGCATTCCGATCCTGATGGTTGAACAGAACGCCAGACAAGCGCTTGAAATCGCGGACAAAGGCTATGTTCTGGTGCAGGGGCGCAATGCCTTTACCGGCACCGGGCAAGAGCTGTTGAACGATCCCGAAGT
>PIVL01000457.1 GCA_003354145.1 Paracoccaceae bacterium | reverse complement strand
CGTTTCTGACAGATGGTTACGGAAGTAAAAAGTGCATCGGCGTAGAACCGGAGGTTTTGCGCGGAGGAATACAGGTATCGGAAATACTCCTTAAACTGTTGGTCCTGTGTTACCTTTCGCCCAGTTTGTTAAATTTGGAGTGTAATTTATGACCAAAAAACTTTTAGCTGAATGTGTAGGCACCTTCTGGCTGGTGCTAGGCGGCTGTGGCAGCGCTGTGTTGGCTGCCGGGGTTGCAGATGTTGGGATTGGCTGGCTTGGGGTTGCGTTTGCCTTTGGCCTGACTGTTCTGACCATGGCCTTTGCGGTTGGGCATATTTCCGGCGGGCATTTCAATCCGGCTGTAACGCTGGGCCTGACAATGGCAGGTCGGTTTGAGAGCAAAGACCTTGTTCCCTATTGGCTGGCGCAGGTTGTCGGTTCTGTTCTTGCGGCAACGGTTTTGTATATTGTTCTGTCCGGCGCGCCTGATTTCACAGGTGTTGGAAGCTTTGCATCAAACGGGTATGGCGCGGCCTCGCCCGGAGGGTTCTCGATGATCTCGGCATTGGTGATTGAAATCGTTCTGACTGCCTTTTTTCTGATTGTCATATTAGGCGCTACGAGCGTGGCCGCATCCCCGGCGTTCGCGCCCATCGCTATTGGTCTGTGCCTGACGCTGATTCACCTTATCTCGATCCCGGTGACCAATACTTCGGTTAATCCTGCACGTTCGACCGGGGTAGCCTTGTTTGCTGATGGTCCGGCACTGGGGCAGCTTTGGTTGTTCTGGGTTGCGCCGTTGGTTGGCGCTGCGTTGGGGGCAATTATCTGGAAAATGCTGGCCAGCGACGACTAAATCGCGCGGTGTGTTAGTTGGAATCGGCTTGAACCAGGCCGGTTTCTTCCAGCATCCCCCGGCGTTTGGCTTCGTGCCAATAACCGCGCGAGTACCATTTTATCGCCGTATCAAAGCTGCCATCAGACAAAAGCCACGCACCGCGCAGGTATTTGACTGAATAGTTCAAATTCGTTTCTGCATCCAACAGATCACTGGGCTTACCGGTGAACCCCATCGAACGCGCAGTTGCTGGCAGGATCTGCATCAGCCCGTAATAGGGTCCGTTGCGCGCCTTTGGATTATGGGTGCTTTCACGGATCACCAGACGATGTACCAAGGGGCGCGGCACTTCGTACATATCCGCGTATTTGTTAATCATGACACGTAATTCGGGCGTTTCATTGGGATAGAGCGCGGGTTCAAGTAAGGCTGGTTCACCGCTTGCGCATCCTGCAAGCGAAAGGCTTAGCAGGCCAAGAAAGTGTCGTCGATTCAATTGGGGCATATACGGGTTTCTTGTTTGGTTCAGGAACAGTTTAGAGGCAGTGGGTTGTCGGGCCAAGCTGGCCTTTGAAATTGCGCGATGTGTTGCCTGCCGTGGTCTGCGGCGATGTGGCTTGTACTGATCGCGGGACTGTATCAGATTGGTTGAAAAGACAAATCCAAAGGAATTTAGCGAACATGTCACACACCAGCTTTACCCGCGAAGGTTTCGCGGCTTTTCGCGACAATGATCGCCCGGGACCGATACAGATGCTTAACCTGGTGCAACTTTATGACCGGGCAAAATACGAAGATGGGCGAGACGCCAGTGGTGCCGAGGCCTACGAAAGCTATGGTCGGTTAAGTGGGCCGATATTGGCCAAGGTTGGTGGCAGCATTGTTTGGCGCGGAACGATGGAGCAGATGCTTATTGGTCCAGAAGACAAAATGTGGGACCTGTGTTTTATCGCAGAATATCCCAGCCCCGAGGCTTTTGCATCGATGATCAAAGATCCGAGCTATCGTGAGGCTATGGTGCACCGGCAAGCTGCAGTCAGTGATTCACGCCTGATCCGGATGGCACCGTTACCGGTTGGTGACGGGTTTGGTGAATGACACATATCAAAGCAAGATATCAGCTGATGAAAACCATTGAATTCAGGAGACTATCATGAGCAACGCAACATTCGATCTGTCAGGCAAAGTCGCTCTGATCACCGGCGGTAATGGTGGTATTGGGCTGGGAATGGCCGAAGCCGTGGCTGCAGAAGGGGCCAATGTGGCAATCTGGGGTACCAATCCGGACAAGAACGCCGCTGCCACAGAAACGCTTTTGGCGCATGGGATTGAGGCGGCAAGTTTTGTCTGTGACGTCTCGGATCGTTCGCAGGTCAATGCTTCGATGGCGGACACGCTTGCGCGGTTTGGCCGGGTGGACGCTTGTTTTGCGAATGCCGGAGTGTCCTCAGGTCGCAATATCCGGTCATTTCTGGATATCACGCCCGAGGAATGGCGCCGGGTGATGTCGGTCAATCTTGATGGGACGTTTTATACTTATCAGGCCGCTCTGACACACATGGTTGAGCGGGCCGGGCAGGGGGATGCAGGCGGGCGATTGGTGGCTGTGTCGTCGTTGGCCTCGATCTCTGGGGCCGCGCTGAACGAGCATTATGCAGCGACCAAGGGTGGCTTGAACGCCATGACATTTGCGCTGGCCACGGAATACGCACGATTTGGCATAACGGCGAATGCAATTCTGCCGGGGTGGATCGAGACGGATATGACGGCAAATGCCATGGGCAACGAGAAATTCGCCACTGTCGTCGGCAAACGCATTCCGGCCCGACGCTGGGGCACGCCCAAGGATTTTGGCGGGCTTGCTGTCTATCTGATGAGCGATGCTTCAAGCTATCACACCGGGCAGTTGTTGCAGGTGGATGGGGGTTACTGGCGGTA
>PIVL01000456.1 GCA_003354145.1 Paracoccaceae bacterium | reverse complement strand
AACCGGGCCCTGATGGGATCGAACATGCAACGTCAGGCGGTTCCGCTTTTGCGGGCCGAGGCGCCGCTGGTCGGCACCGGTATCGAAGAAGTTGTGGCACGGGATTCCGGTGCGGCCTATATGGCGCGACGCGGCGGTATCATCGACCAGGTGGATGCACAGCGGATTGTTGTTCGGGCAACCGAAGATCTGGCGTTGGGCGATGCCGGCGTAGACATCTACCGCATGCGTAAATTCCAGCGTTCTAACCAGAACACCTGTATCAACCAGCGTCCGCTGGTACGTGTCGGGGAATACGTTCAAAAAGGTCAGGTGATTGCCGATGGTCCGTCTACGGATATGGGCGAACTGGCCCTCGGTAAAAACGTGGTCGTCGCGTTTATGCCTTGGAATGGTTACAACTACGAAGACTCGATCCTGATTTCTGAGCGTATCGCGCAGGATGATGTGTTCACGTCGATCCACATCGAAGAGTTTGAAGTCGCCGCGCGTGACACCAAACTTGGACCAGAGGAAATCACTCGTGATATTCCGAACGTCGGTGAAGAAGCGCTGCGTAACCTTGATGAGGCTGGCATCGTTTACATCGGTGCAGATGTTGAACCCGGTGACATTCTGGTGGGTAAGATCACGCCAAAAGGCGAAAGCCCGATGACGCCAGAAGAAAAACTGCTGCGCGCCATCTTTGGTGAAAAAGCCAGCGACGTACGCGATACATCGTTGCGTGTGAAACCGGGCGATTTCGGCACAGTGGTCGAGGTTCGCGTATTCAACCGCCACGGCGTTGAAAAAGACGAACGTGCGCTGCAGATCGAACGCGAAGAGGTTGAGCGCCTTGCCCGTGACCGTGACGACGAAATGACCATTCTGGATCGCAACATCTATGCGCGTCTGAACGGAATGATCATGGGTCGCACAGCGGTCAAAGGTCCAAAAGGCGTGCGTCCGGGGTCCGAGATCACCGACGAATTGCTGGAAACACTGTCCCGTGGTCAGTGGTGGCAGCTGGCATTGGGCGAAGAGGCCGATGCACAGGCGGTCGAGGCGCTGAACGAACAGTACGAGATCCAGAAAAACGCGTTGGATGCGCGGTTTGAGGATAAAGTTGAAAAAGTGCGCCGTGGCGATGATCTGCCTCCGGGCGTGATGAAGATGGTCAAAGTGTTCGTCGCCGTGAAGCGTAAGCTGCAGCCGGGCGACAAAATGGCCGGACGTCACGGCAACAAAGGTGTGATTTCCAAGGTTGTACCGATGGAAGACATGCCGTTCCTTGAGGACGGAACTCCGGTTGATTTCTGTCTGAACCCGCTGGGTGTGCCATCGCGTATGAACGTTGGTCAGATTTTGGAAACCCACATGGGCTGGGCCGCACGCGGTCTGGGTCTGAATGTTGATGAAGCTCTTGGAGCCTATCGCCGTTCGGGTGACCTGACACCGGTGCGTGACGCGATGAAAACTGCCTATGGCGAAGACGTCTATGCAGAAGGCATCGAAGGCATGGGCGACGATACTCTGCTTGAGGCGGCTGGCAATGTGGCACGCGGTGTCCCAATCGCGACGCCAGTATTTGACGGTGCCAAAGAGGCTGATGTCGACGACGCGCTGGTCCGCGCCGGGTTTGACACATCCGGTCAGTCGGTGCTGTTTGATGGCCGCACGGGCGAGCAATTCGCGCGTCCTGTGACCGTTGGCGTCAAGTACCTACTGAAGCTGCATCACCTTGTGGATGACAAAATCCACGCGCGTTCGACCGGGCCTTACAGCCTTGTGACCCAACAGCCGTTGGGTGGTAAAGCGCAGTTTGGTGGCCAGCGGTTCGGGGAAATGGAAGTCTGGGCGCTTGAAGCGTACGGCGCGGCCTATACCCTGCAGGAAATGCTGACCGTGAAATCGGACGACGTTGCCGGACGGACGAAAGTCTATGAAAGCATCGTCAAAGGCGAGGACAACTTTGAGGCTGGCGTGCCAGAGTCATTCAACGTTCTGGTCAAAGAAGTCCGAGGCCTTGGCCTGAACATGGAACTCCTGGATGCGGAGGTTGAGGAATAAGGGTGCGCTGAAAGCACACCCTACACCCTTCCAAACGCACAGATTTGAGGAAACAAAATGAACCAGGAACTTACAAACAACCCGTTTAACCCGCTGACCCCGCCGAAAGTATTCGACGAGATCAAGGTGTCTCTGGCGTCTCCAGAGCGCATCCTGTCGTGGTCTTTCGGGGAAATCAAAAAACCCGAAACCATCAACTATCGTACGTTCAAACCTGAACGCGATGGTCTGTTCTGCGCACGTATCTTTGGCCCGATCAAAGATTACGAATGCCTGTGTGGAAAATACAAACGCATGAAATATCGCGGCGTTGTCTGCGAAAAATGTGGTGTTGAAGTTACCCTGCAAAAGGTGCGCCGCGAACGCATGGGCCATATCGAACTGGCCAGCCCGGTTGCGCATATCTGGTTCCTGAAATCGCTGCCATCGCGTATTGGCCTGATGCTGGACATGACTCTGCGTGATCTTGAGCGGGTGCTGTATTTCGAAAACTACGTGGTGATCGAACCGGGCCTGACAGACCTCACCTACGGTCAGATGATGACCGAAGAAGAGTTTATGGACGCGCAAGATGCTTACGGCATGGACGCCTTTACCGCCAACATCGGCGCCGAAGCGATCCGCGAAATGCTGGCGGCGATTGATCTGGAATCCGAAGCCGACACGCTGCGCGCCGATTTGGCCGTAGCCACGGGTGAGCTGAAACCAAA
>PIVL01000992.1 GCA_003354145.1 Paracoccaceae bacterium | reverse complement strand
ACCACCTGGCGGCGACGATTTCCAGCCCGTGTCCCCGGACTACAGCGAGACGACGTCCGAAGAGGCCGACGCAGACGACTTCCAGAACGTCAACCCTAAGAAGGCCTGGAGACCGAAGCCCTCTTCCGGACACTCCGTCCACGTGCTGTCCGTGAACAAGTTCAACACTCTCTCCTCCGCCGAGGACTCCGATCAGTCTGATCACCCTCCACTTCACTCCGACGTCCACTCCGAGGACTTCTCTCAGCCAGAGGCAGTCAACCACCTTCGCCAGAAGATCATTTCTGCGGAAAAGCGTGTTAAACGACGCCTTCAGAAGAGCCAGCGCAAGGCTCGCGACTCCCAGGAGGATGACTCCTGGTTCGTTCCCGTTCGTCCTCTCCGCCCTCAGATGAAGACCAAGTCCACTCAGACCGTCGAGAAGAACGACAACAAGCTCCCGAAGGCGTATATCACCTCCGTGGCTACGAACCCTAACGAAAATCACGAGAAAACCTCCCACGCCGCCTCCGACGACATCCTCGGCACCGGCGAGGTGGCATTGTCTTCTATCGTGGTTCCTCAACACGTTCCTCCTCACGATCCACCTCCTCCACCGAGCACACCTCCGTGTGAGGCCATGGACCTACATGGACCTACAAACCCTACGGAAGTCGCTATCTCCGTTCC
>PIVL01000991.1 GCA_003354145.1 Paracoccaceae bacterium | reverse complement strand
TGCCGAGGACACGTTTGCATGCTGAGTGCGACTCGGTTCTGCGTGCTCCTCGCTCGCGCCACTCGCCGGACGACGGGCGGCGCACAGCCCTTGCCGCGCAAAACAGTGCATGCTGGGAGGGACACATGTTGACGTGTGTGTACGTGTGAGCGCGCATGTGCGCGTGTGCGGCCCCTGCTGCTTCCCCCGGTCGTCCGCATATCGGCATATTTGTGGGCGTTCGCGCGGCAGCGGGCGCATGTGCGCGCGGACAGGGCCGCTGCACGATCGAGGGCACGCGCTCCTCCGCGTCGTGCTCTTTCCATAGCGCACTGCGCGCGCAGCGGCGCGGTCGGAGCGGGACGCGACAGCGCCCGACGGGTCGACACGACACTGGGCCCAAGCAGATCGCTCGTCTCGGACGACGGTCGGGAGGAGCAAGTACAGCCGCGGCGGCGCCGCCGCGCCGGGCACAGCCGCACTTCCCCCCCTCCCCCGCCCGATGTCGCTCGAGTTCGAGGTGTCGCTGCGATCAACGGGCAGGCCCGCTGCGGACCGTGGCGGACGAGATCAGCCGAGCCGCGGCCGCCGCGGCCGCGGGCGGGGCAGGCGCGGCCGACCGCAGCCGCTGCTGCCGAGCGTGAGCGAGCTGACCGTCAGCGTGCACGACACGACGTGCGTGGCGTGGCT
>PIVL01000990.1 GCA_003354145.1 Paracoccaceae bacterium | reverse complement strand
GTTCATGGCCTGTGGGGATGTGGGCATTCAGGGCATTGCCGGACGTCTGTTCCGCATCTCGTTTTCGGGCGAGCATGCCTATGAAATTGCAATACCTGCGCGCTATGGAGACAGCCTGTTTCGTTTGCTGTTGGCAAAGGCCGAGGCGCTGGGCGGTGGACCATATGGGATGGAGTCGCTCAACATCTTGCGGATTGAAAAAGGGTTCATCACCCATGCAGAAATTCATGGACGGATCACTGCGTTTGACGTTGGCATGGAGCGGATGGTGTCTGATAAAAAGGACTGCATCGGTAAAACCATGTCTGAACGTCCGGGGCTGAACGATAAAAACCGTGAACAATTGGTTGGGCTAAAGCCAGTTGGAGCCGTTAAACAACTGACTGCTGGCGCATTTTTGTTCGATGCCGGTGATGATCCAGTGCGAGTGAATGCCCAAGGCTATGTCACATCCGTGGGCTTTTCACCGACATTGGAACATTTCATGGGCCTTGCGTTTTTGCAAAATGGTCCGGCCCGATATGGTGAAACGATAAAGATGGTGGATCATTTGCGCGGTATCCAAACGCTGTGCGAGGTGGTGCCCCCGGTGGTGTTTGATCCAACAGGAGGACGCGTTCGTGGTTGAATTGATTGCTCTTTCCGCTTGTGATGGCTTGTTGCCGCTGTC
>PIVL01000455.1 GCA_003354145.1 Paracoccaceae bacterium | reverse complement strand
TGATGTGCGTTTCGCCGCCGAAATTCCTAACATCCGAACTACAACCACTGTGTAATTGCGAGTGCTGGCTCGGCGCACCCAGCCCACCTGTGGGAGGTACGCGATTGCTATTAGTCGTGTTACTTCTACTATGATTCTCTGCAGGCATGCGATTACATGCAAAACTATACAAACCCTCAGTCAGCTGTGAGCTCAAGATCTGTGAAGCTGACACTCGCTTCACTCTGCTACCTCCGACTTTGTGTCTGCCATGAGCTTTAGCATGTGGTCGCCTTCTCCCTGTGCGCCTGCCAGCTTCCTAATCGTCCTGTGACTTTCGAAGCCCCGACCCCAGGCTGCCTGGTGGGGGCCTTGGGGGACTAGCCTTGCCATACGGGCTGCCTCGCTCCCTGCTCGTCCTTGGAAGCGTGCCCACTCCTCTGTGGGACTCCTGTGAGGCTCCTGTCTCTGCCCCAGCTGCCGACGAGGCTGCTGTGGGTGCTGGATCAGCCTGTGGGACTTCCACAGTCTCTGCGCGAGCTCTCTTCTGCTTGTACTTGGTGTAGTGCTCTCTCCACTGTGCTGTGGTGTACCACTTGCCTCCCCACTCTGCGCCTTCTTCTCCTTCATCTCCTATGCGGAATGTCGTGTTCTTGGTCCAGGCTTTGAACTCGTCATCTGTGACCTCGATCTTCAGCACCTCCTCCTCTGAGTACTTCTTGCGCTTCTCGCCTGTTGTGCCTGTGACCAGCTTCTCCAGGGTGGTGCCCTCTTCGATGTTCATGTCCATATGGTCGGCAGCCATGGACTCCATTAACTGTGTGACTGTGAGGGGCTCCTCGAAGTGCTTCCTCTTGGGGTCCTCTGGCGAGATGGCTGTGAAGGCTACCTCCCATGGGTATTCCCACTTGAAGCGGACCACCCAGTCTTTGATGCCCTCCTCCGCTCCATCGCTCCACTGTGGGATCTGCCTCTGGATCAGCTTCGAGATCCTTTGAGCCGACCTGTAGTCCTCTGCAGTGTCCTCTGCGAGGTTCTTGATGGCCTGGGATTCTGCATCTGTGTACTGGACCTGTGCCCGAAGCTGTGTGTACCAGTACTCCTTCCAAGCTTTCATCAGCTTTTCGAAATGCTCCTCTGGAAGCTGTATGTCGCACTTCCAGTCAGCTGTGGAGCCACCTGTGGTCGCATATGGACGGACTGTGCGACTGTACTCCAGCTGACCCAACCAAGCTCCTCTCTGATCTGTGAGGATGAGGGTCTTCCACTTTGGGACGAGAGTCTCTGTCTTATACCTGGGGAAGGTCTCCCTGTATGCATGCATCATCCCATGCATGGGCGCTGAGAGCCTTCTCTCAAACTGTGTGATCCCAGGTGTGCACTTGATTTTAGCTCTGAAGTTCGGGTTCTCCTGTGGGACGTTGTCGGTCCACTCCACAGTCTTGATCTTCTTTGTTCGTCCTGAGGCGTCCTCCTCATCTGTGACTTCCTCCTCTTTGGATCTCTTGATTTTCGTCCAGGTCCATGGCTTCAGCTTCGTGCCTTCCTTCTCGTTCTCCTTGTTGTAGATCATGAAGTCTCTGCGCGCACTGGCTGTGAGGAAGGAGACGAACTGGACTGGTCCTCTTACGATCGTTGTTTCTCCTGCGTCATTTTCCTCCTGGACCTTTGGGATGGAGAGGTCGACGTACTTCGGGTCAACCTGTGCGGCTATGCAGGCTTGCTCAACTGTGAGCATGAGGTCCTTGTCCGACATTTCTTTGGGAACCCCTCTGATTGCGAGCTGCCTCTTTGCCACCTCTATCTGCGCATAGTAGCTCTCTTTCTCTGTCCAGGCTATGCGCAGGCTCAGGCTTCTGAGCTGTGCATCATGTGCTGTGAGGCGCTCTTCATGTTTCTCGAATCTCTCCTCCGTTTTTGACATGATAAAGCTCAGAGCTGGGGCGACTTTGGTCTGCAAGGCCTGTGTGACGATCTCCTCCACCTGCTGGCCTGTGACTGTCGGGCTGCTGCTGTGAGCACCCCCACTGTACTTCCACTCCGAAGGGTCGCCGACTTGCTGTGCGTCAGCTGCCTGGATCATGATGCCCTTGGCCGCAATGGCTGATTCATGCCTCTGCACTGTCGCTGCCAGGGCTTCATGCTGGCTCGAGAGGTTTCGCAGCTCTTTCTGTGTGTTGCCCACCTCCAGTGTGAGCTGTTTCATGGACTCTGCCACTGCGTCCATGCTGCCTGTGATGCGACTCAAAGGGTCCAGCACTGGCGCTGCTCTTTTCGGAACTGCTGCCTGTGTGCTGCCAGCTGCTGCAGGCGGTGCTGGCTGCTGCTGTGGGACGCCCTGTGATGGCGTTGTCGGAGCTGCTGCCATGGCTTCTGCTTCCTCCAGCCTCCACTCTGTGGGGCCCAATGCTTCTTCGCTGTCCCAGCTGTGCGGGCTCTCCCACACTCCGAAGCGGAACAGGCCTCTGAGGTATGCGTTGTCCAATCTCGCTGCCTCCCTTTGACTGTCAAGCACCCTTTGGAGACCAGGACTCGGCGGCTGTGGGCTTGGCGACGACTGTGGGTAACTTATCGGGCTGCGAGGCTGTGAAACTGGAGAAGCTGTGTCTGATGCCGTACTTGCAGAAATGGCTATGAAGAGCAGGAAACTGACTACAACTACTCTGTGGGCTATGGGCTCCCTGTGAGCCATGCAGTCACGACTTTTGAGCAAAATGGGCTTTATGTGTTCTTGTAGTGCTACTCTCCAAAGCCAGCGCATCATAAACAACCCTAACAGCCTCGAGGTCAGCA
>PIVL01000135.1 GCA_003354145.1 Paracoccaceae bacterium | reverse complement strand
TCCAGATAGGGCAGTTCGGTAAACAACAACGTCAGATTAGCTGCAAATTTTGGCATGTATTCGTACTCATCGAAATCTACAGATCATCTAAACCCATAACACCCTGATTTTCATTTTGGAAAACAAATATCCTCGCCGAAGGCACCGACCGCTATTTTCTGCAGGAAAATGGCGGAGCATATCTCGACGGGCCTCTGGCCCGTCTCAATTGGCCCGTCTCAATCAAATCAAACGGCGCTATAATCCTTCCAGATCTGCCGAGGGGATCACACCAAAAAACTTACCCGAGGACCAAACTCCAAACCATCCATCGTGATGCACACCCAACTCGACCAACCTATAGAAACTTTTGCGATCAATCAGCGCCTCAAGCTCTGCTCGGACCAACACATAAGGCGACGGCTCTCCTGTCTCTGCATCGCGAACAACTCGTAGTGGATGATCGGGGCCGACATCCGTATAATCCCCAACCTGTGTCTCAAATCGTAATATCTGATCGCGTCCCAGCCCTGAAACCTCGAAGTCCACCGCCACAAATGGCGCGTCCTCAACGACGATTCCAACCTTTTCGACCGGAGTCACCAAATAGTATCGCCCCTCCTCTTTCTTCAGAATCGATGCAAATAATTTAACTAATTCCGGCCGTCCGATTGGCGTCCCTAGATAAAACCACGTTCCATCACGGGCGATTCGAATGTCCAACTCACCGCAATAATCAGGATTCCACAGGTGAACCGGCGGTAAACCGCGCGATTTGGCCGCCCGAATCGTGGCTGCGATGCCGTCTGCCGATGGAGTAACAGTATTTTGTCCGCTCATTGCTTTTGCCATTCCCTCTGGGCACGATACACTTACATAGAACTATACACGTCCCGTGAAAGGAAAGTCATGTCCGATCCCGCTGATCTGGTCGCCGAAATCGAAGCGCTGGAACAAAAACTGACCGAAGCCAAGGCCTCGATCACCCGTCGCTTCATTGGACAGGAACGGGTTGTCGATCTGACCCTGACCGCATTGTTGTGTGGTGGTCATGCGTTGCTGATCGGATTGCCCGGCCTGGGCAAGACCCGCCTGATCGAAACCTTGTCCACTGTGATGGGGCTGGACGGCAACCGTATCCAGTTTACGCCCGACCTGATGCCCGCAGATATCCTCGGCTCTGAGGTCTTGGATACCGACACTGACGGTCGCCGTAGTTTCCGATTTGTGCCGGGGCCGATCTTTTGCCAATTGCTGATGGCGGATGAAATCAACCGCGCCAGCCCGCGCACCCAATCAGCGCTGCTGCAAGCGATGCAGGAACGCGTGGTCACGGTTGCCGGAGAAGACCGCTCGCTGGATGCCCCATTCCACGTTCTGGCGACTCAAAACCCAATTGAGCAGGAAGGCACCTATCCATTACCCGAAGCCCAGCTTGATCGCTTTCTTGTGCAAGTCGATGTTCTTTACCCCGACCGGGATACCGAACGCGATATTCTGCTTGCCACGACAGGAGTGACCGAAGAAGAATCCACCCAAGTGTTCAGTCAGGGCGAACTATTGGCGGCACAAACTCTGCTGCGCCGGATGCCGGTTGGAGAATCCGTCGTTGATATGATCCTAAATCTGGTGCGCGCCTTCCGTCCCGATGAGCCCGACGCCTCTGATCTGGTCAAATCCACCGTTTCATGGGGCCCCGGCCCGCGCGCCGCACAGGCGCTGATGCTGACCGTGCGCGCCCGCGCCTTGTTGCAGGGTCGCCTTGCGCCCAATGCCGAAGATGTGATCGACATGGCGCGCCCGGTTCTCAGTCACCGCATGGCGCTGAACTTTGCCGCCCGCGCTCGTGGCGACAGCCTGTCTGAACTGATCGAAACAACCGCCGCCGCCCTGACCCGGACTGAGGTCGCCGCGTGACAACAAACCCAAACCTGCGCGAACGCTCTGAGGCCGAGGCCAGCCGCCTGCCACCGCTATTGGCGCGTGCCGAGCATTTGGCCGGGACGGTCATGCTTGGCGATCACGGGCGCAGGCGTGCGGGGTTGGGGGATGATTTCTGGCAATATCGCCCGGTGCAGGTGGGCGACAGCAAACGTATGATCGACCATCGCCGCTCGGGACGTGGCGATCAGCAGTTTGTACGCCAACGCGAATGGCAGATCGCGCAGTCAGTGATGATGTGGGTCGATCAAGGGGCCTCGATGCGCTTTGCCTCTGACAAAAACCTGCCAGCAAAGATTGATCGGGCCCGTCTGCTTGCTCTGTCCATCGCCATTCTGTTGCTGCGCGGTGGAGAGCGTGTGGGCCTGACAGGCCCAACCCTGCCACCGCGCCGCGGCAATACGCAGGTAATCCGGTTGGCCGATACATTTGCTATAGATGCACCCGAAGATTACGCCAGCCCCGAACACCGTGCGATGATTCCACATGCGCGTGCCGTGTTTATCTCGGATTTTCTGGGCGACATGAATGAGGTCACACTTGCCTTGACTAAAGCCGCCGATCGCGGGGTACGTGGTGTTGTCCTGCAGGTCCTTGACCCCAGCGAAGAACTATTCCCCTTTCAGGGGCGCACAATTTTTGAAAGCGTCGGCGGCTCTTTAAATCACGAAACCCTGAAAGCTGGCGATCTGCGCAACCGTTATCTTGACCGCCTCGCAGCGCGCAAAGATGAGTTGCAAAACCTTTGTCGCACAACTGGTTGGCATCTGGGCCTGCACCATACCGGTGACAGTGCGCAATCCGCGTTGTTGTGGCTTTACCGAGCACTGGACGGGGGTGCGCGATGACGGTTTTGGGCGGAATCGGGTTTGCCTCTCCCTGGCTGTTGCTGGGGCTTATCGCTTTGCCAATCCTGTGGATCATTTTGCGCGCGGTCCCACCTGCCCCGGTCCGGCGGCGGTTTCCCGGTGTTGCGCTGCTTCTTGGCCTGAAGGATGACGAAAGCGTTTCGGATCGTACGCCTTGGTGGTTGTTGCTGTTACGGATGTTGGCGATTGCGGCAGCGATTATTGGGTTAGCAGGCCCGGTTCTGAACCCGACGCAAGGCAAATCAGGTAGTGGTCCGTTGCTGATTGTACTGGATGCAAGTTGGGCCGGGGCGACTGGCTGGTCTGCAAAAATTGAGCTTATGTCAAAGCAGTTGGCCGAAGCGGGTCGCGCCAACCGCCCGGTTGCCATCCTGCGGCTGTCCGCACCAGAAACACCAGTTTTCCAGTCAGCCGATGTTTTGCGTGCTCGATTGGCTGGACTAGAGCCGAATGCATGGCAACCCACCACACCGCAGATAACAAGCGCAATTGCCAGCCTGAAGTCAATTGAGGATGGTTTTGACACGTACTGGTTCAGTGACGCCTTAAGCTATCCGGATCAAACCAAGATGCTTGATGCGTTGTCAGAGCGCGGCACTGTGCAGGTGTTTCAAACCGGGCGAGAAGTGTTAGGCATCGCACCACCAGAATTTGAAGACGGCACTATCCAGCTGAAGGCCCTTCGTTCTCTCTCGGGCGGTGCCCGCGATGTGACTATACTGGCTCAAGGACGCGATCCGGCTGGAAATGCGCAAGTGCTGGCCTCGGTCCCGGTACGGTTTGAGTCCGGTGCGATCACAGCCACCGCGGGTTTAACGTTGCCATCGGAATTGCGCGCCCGGATTACCCGGTTTGAAATTCAGGGTCAGAATTCTGCCGGAGCACTGACCCTGACTGATGACAGTTTGCGGCGTCGTGAAATTGCACTAATTGCCGGTCGTGAAGACCGCGAGGGGCTGCAACTCTTATCGCCATTGCACTACCTGAATCAGGCCCTTGCCCCCACGGCTGAACTGCTAAGCGGCTCGCTGATGGATATACTGCCCGCCAATCCGGATGTAATCGTGCTGGCCGATGTCGCCACAATGTCCGACACCGAAGAACAGGCGCTAACCGATTGGGTCGAAACTGGCGGCATGTTGTTGCGCTTTGCCGGGCCGCGTCTGGCTGCCTCTGATGTCAGCCGTTCCGACGAACATCCGTTGATGCCTGTCCGTCTGCGCACAGGCGGGCGAAATCTGGGTGGTGCGATGAGTTGGGGGCAACCCAAGGCGCTTGCACCATTCCCCGAAGGATCGCCATTCTTTGGCCTGACGATCCCCGACGATGTATCCGTTACCGCCCAGGTTATGGCGCAGCCTGATCCGACATTGGCCGACCGAGTGATCGCCTCGCTTAGCGATGGCACACCGTTGGTCACACGCAAAGTTATCGGACAAGGACAGGTCGTTCTGTTCCACGTGACCGCCAATGCGGAATGGTCCAGCCTGCCATTATCAGGCCTGTTCGTTGAAATGCTGGAACGGCTGGCAGTGTCCTCCTCTGCCAAGTCACCAATTGCAGCCGATCTTGAAGGCACCACTTGGACGCCAATACAGGTAATGGATGGGTTTGGTCGTCTTTCAGACGCTGGAAATCTGCCAGGCGTTGACGGCCCGGCTCTGATTGACTCTCCCCCGGGTCCCGATCTGCGTCCGGGGCTGTATGTAAGCGACGACAACAGGCTGGCACGCAATGTGCTGACGATCGGCGCTGTTCTAAACCCGGTCATGTGGCCCGATTCCATTCCGGTTCACGGGTTGTCGGTCGACGCGGAACTACCTCTGGCAGGCTTGGCGCTTAGCCTTGCCATAGTGTTATTGGTGCTGGATGTGATTGCATCTCTTGCCCTCTCAGGTCGCCTTGGATTGATACGCGGAACGGCATTGATGCTGGCCCTGACATTGGGTGCTACAGGTCCTGACACCGCAATCGCCCAACAAGCCGACGACAGCTTTGCCTTGGCCGCAGCAAACGAGCTGGCGCTGGCGCACGTTCTGACGGGGGATGCTGAACTGGACAAAGTCGCTCAGGCTGGGCTTCGGGGGCTGTCTGATGTCTTGTTCATGCGCACATCAGTTGAACCAGCTTTACCTGTTGGCATTGATCTAGAACGTGATGAACTTTCATTCTTTCCGTTGCTGTATTGGCCGATCACGCCAGATCAGCCAATCCCGTCAGATGAGGCATATGCCAAGCTAAACAACTATATGCGATCTGGTGGATTAATCCTGTTTGACACTCGCGATTCAGATATTTCGCGTTTCGGAGCGGCAAGCCCGAATGGCCGTAAGTTGCAGCAACTCGCTGCACCTCTGGACATTCCGCCGCTTGAACCGCTGCCCAAAGACCACGTTTTGACGCGCACATTCTATTTGTTGCAAGACTACCCCGGTCGCCATAACAGCCCGGATGTCTGGGTCGAAGCCGCGCCAGCTGATGCCGAACAAATCGAAGGCATGCCATTTCGCAATCTTAACGACGGCGTAACGCCTGTGGTGATCGGCGGCAACGATTGGGCCGGAGCGTGGGCCACGAATCCAAATGGGCGGCCATTATTGCCGGTTGGTCGTGGATTTGCTGGCGAGCGGCAGCGTGAATTGGCATTTCGGTTTGGGGTCAATCTGGTCATGCATGTGCTGACCGGGAACTATAAATCGGATCAGGTGCACGTGCCTGCTTTGCTGGACAGGTTGGGCCAATGACTGGATCTGTTATCTTTGACCCGTTAATCGCATGGCCCTTTCTGGCCGCTCTCAGCGTTCTGGCGTTGGTCGGTGTTGTATTGGCTCTGTGGCGTGGTCTCTCGGGGTGGGCCTTGCGCGCCTTGGCGTCTATCGTGTTGCTTGGCGCGCTGGCAGGTCCAGTCTATCAGGTCGAGGACCGCACCCCGCTGACCGACATCGTGATCCTGCTTGAGGACGAAAGCGCCAGCCAAAAGCTGGCTGATCGCCCCGACCAGACCGCGCAGGCCGTGGCAGACTTGACCGATGCAATGGCAAAGCGGGCCAACACCGAACTGCGTCATGTCATTGTTTCGGATGCTGATGGCGATGCAGGCACTGAACTTATGGCTGCGCTAAACGAAACACTTGCCGAAGAGCCCCGCGCCCGGATCGCCGGGATCATCGCGATCAGCGATGGGCGCGTACATGATGTTGAACACACCCCGGACCTGCCAGCACCACTGCATCTATTGCTGACCGGGCATGAGTCCGACTGGGACCGCCGCCTGATCGTGCGCAATGCACCGGCCTTTGCCATTATCGGCGAACCCGTCACCCTGACATTGCGCGTTGAGGATAGCGGCGCAGCCCCCAAAGGCGCAACGTCTGCTCCATTGGACATATCAGTGGATGGCGAGCCCGCGCAACGCTTTGAAATTCCGACAGGCCGCGACATCGAACTACCAGTTACTCTGCCCCATGGTGGCCGCAACGTGATCCAGTTTTCTGTGCCCGAAGCAACGGGCGAAATCACCAACCGCAACAATACCGCGCTGATCCAGATGAACGGTGTGCGCGACCGGCTGCGGGTTCTTTTGGTGTCAGGCGAACCTCATGCAGGTGGGCGGACATGGCGTAATCTGCTTAAGTCCGACAGTTCGGTCGATCTGGTACATTTCACCATCCTGCGGCCACCGGAAAAGCAGGACGGAGTACCGGTCAGCGAATTGTCTCTGATCGCCTTTCCAACGCGCGAGCTGTTTCTGGACAAGATCGACGAATTCGACCTGATCATTTTTGACCGCTACAAACGTCGTGGCATACTGCCGACGATATATCTGGACAACGTCGCCAAGTATGTTGCTGACGGTGGCGCAGTGCTGATCGCAGCGGGCCCAGATTTTGCAAGTGCCGACAGTATCTATCGCACCCCTCTTTCCGCTATCCTGCCGGCCCAACCGACGGCCCGCGTCATCGAAGAGAGCTTTCGCCCCGATGTTTCCGATCTTGGGGATCGCCACCCAGTCACATTCGATCTGCAAGGACAAGAGGACTGGGGATCATGGATGCGTCAGATCGACGTTGAACCAACATCCGGGTCCGTGCTGATGACAGGAATTGATGATCGCCCATTGCTGATCCTTGATCGGGTTGGTGAAGGGCGTGTCGCGTTGCTGGCCTCGGACCATGCCTGGCTTTGGAGCCGGGGCTATCAGGGTGGTGGACCGCAACTGGAATTGCTGCGTCGGCTGGCACACTGGATGATGAAAGAACCCGAACTGGAAGAAGAGGCGTTATGGGCCGAACCAACGGGCCAGACCATGCGCATCATCCGACGCACATTAGGTGAAGGCATCAATGCGGTTACCGTGACCCGTCCTGACGGAACCACGGTTGAAATTGAATTGGTCGAAACCAGCCCCGGTCGGTATGAGGCATTGTATGATGGCCCGGAAATCGGACTTTATCGTTTGGTTGAAGGTGATCAGGAAACAGTCATTGGCCTTGGGCCCGCTGCCCCACGTGAGTTTGAACAGACCATTGCCACTGGTGAAGTGCTAGAGCCGGTCATTGCTTCGGTTCGCGGCGGTGTTTTCCGACTCGAGGATGGTATCCCAACCATACGTAACGTGCGCGCCGGTCGCCCCGCAGCGGGGCGCGGCTGGATGGGTCTGATCCCGCGTGACGCTTATGAAACCCGCGATGTAACGCAAACGTCGATCCTGCCAGCGTGGCTGGTGTTGTTGCTGGCTTCGGCTTTGATCGTGATGGGCTGGCTGCGCGAAGGGCGGCGGTGAACCAACCTCAGTCCACTCGTATTGTCACGCGGTCTGACAGGCCCATAGTGTCGATCACAACCAGCGTTGAAAATCCCTTGCCCGGATAGGGTATCTCAAACTCGCGGCGACGCAGCCCCGATGCAACCGGACGTCCATTGGCCAGCACAGTGAACGGGGCCGCGCCTCCGCGCAGTTTCAACGTGACCTCGCCACCAGACACCGGCAATTGCGCGCCACTTGGCGGGAAAATCAGCTTAGGCGCGTCTTTGGGGCGGGAAAATACAGCATCACGTGGCCGGAAGCGACGCAAGGGCAAAGGGAGTTCAGCTGCACTTAGAATCAAGGTCGCAGCCGGCGGGGGTGGCAAGGGATCAAAACCCGGTTTCAACCGTCCAAACGCTTCGAATAGAACGGGGGCGGCCAGATCACCTCCAAAGGCACCGGGCACTGGTGTTCCGTCTGCGCGTCCCATCCAGACACCAATGACATGACGCCCATCATAGCCAATCGCCCAGGCATCACGGTGCCCATATGAAGTGCCGGTTTTATAGGCAAGCACTCCAGTCGGAGCACCAGGAGGTGGCGTCAGACCGGCCAGCATATGACCCACTTGCCAGGCTGCCACATCCGATACCAAACGTCCGGCGTTTTGCCGCTGGGCGTTTTGATCGACACGCAACATTGGCCCCGTGCCACCCTGCGCCAAGCCCGCGTAAAGCTGTACCAGATCATGCAAGCTTAGCCCGATACCCCCCAACGAAATCGCCAACCCCGGGGCGCCGCCTGGCAGTTGTGGATCAGCGCCGGACTGGCGCAGTGCTGCCATGACACGGGCCGGGCCCAGTTCATTGGTCAGCTTTACAACCGGAATGTTCAGGGACAATTGCAAAGCTTCACGCACGCGAACATCACCGCGAAATTCACCGTCAAAATTCTGCGGGCTATAGCTACCAAAGGTCACCGGCCCGTCACGGATAAGCGTTTCGGGATGCACCAGGCCCTGATCAAAAGCCAGCCCGTAAATCAACGGCTTTAGCGTTGATCCGGGTGAACGAATAGCGCGTGTCATATCTACAAAGCCCTGGCGTCCACCGATGCTGTCATAATTTGCAGAGCCAACAGAGGCAATGATTTCACCGCTGTGATGATCGGCCACCAACAGAGCTGCCGACACCCGTGGTCCAGCCCGTCGCGCCGCATTTGCCACCAGTGTTTCCAACGCAGCCTGAACCCGTGCATCCACGGTTAGATCATGGCGGCGCGCAGAGCGGTCATCAGAGCGAATACGGTCGGCAAGATGGGCTGCCACCTGCGGGAATCTGTGCATCTGATCGGGTAAATCCGCGCCCATTGCCACCCGTGCCTCGTCGGAATCTATCAGCCCTTGCGTCTGCATACGGGCAAGAACGCGATCTCGGGCAGACCGGGCCTGGCCTGCAAAGCGATCCGGGCGGCGTGTTTCCGGCGATTGTGGCAAGGCAACAAGCAGTGCAGACTCGGCCGAAGTCAGACGGTTGGGTTCTTTGCCAAACCACGCCAGTGTCGCAGCGCGGACCCCTTCCAAATTACCGCCATAGGGCGCGTGCGTCAGATAAAGGGTTAGGATCTGATCCTTGCTCAATCGCCGCTCAAGCGCCATTGCAACACGGATCTGGCGCAGTTTTCCTGCCCAGCGCCCGGTGCTGCCATCCTCAAGCAATCGCGCGACTTGCATCGTCAGGGTCGACCCGCCTGATACCGGCTTGCCGTTCCACATCGCCTGTCCAATGGCACGCAAAAAGGCCAGCGGGTCAATGCCGGAATGATCCCGAAACCGTTTGTCCTCATACCGAACCAGCATCTGAACAAATCCCGGATCAACGTGGTCTGCATCCGGGCTCAGCCGCCAGATACCATCGCCAACCGTATAGGCACGCAGCAATTCTCCGCGGCGATCACGAATTTCAACCGAAGTTTCGGCCAATGTCATGGGCAAAATAGTACGGTCGACCCACCTATCTGCGGCATCACGCAAGGCGGCGGCGACGCCCAGACCAATGGCAAGCGCGATAAGAAGAGGCGCAGCCTTAGACATCAACCCAGCCGTCCCAAAGCCCTGAGTAATGCGTGACAAAGCCCGAAGGATGGGTGTCAAGACGTGCGGTGAAATTGGCCGAAGCATAGGTGAATGTGCAATCATCCAACCGGGTATAAGTTTGATCAAGCCGCTTGATCTGATCCAGTTCAGGGACCAACCACGCAGCGTTGACCGGTACTGGTGTCGCATTTTTAAAGGTCAGTCGGCGTAAGGGCAGCAGGTTTGTTGCTGGTGTAAAGCTTAGGTCGACATCGGTGCACATTGCTGTGTCCGGTTGCAGGGATTCGTTGAGGGTCCAACCTTGTGGGGTACGCGCCAGACGCAAAGCCACGGGCTGACCAGCAAAAACGCCCGCGACATCCGCAGATAATGTGTACCAATCTTTATCACAACGGACCACATAGCTTAACGATACCTCACCGTTGTCCCGCCAAACCGCCTGTCCAGTCAGCATCCAGCCGTGATCCACACGCGACAGCGTGCATCGGTCTGTACCGTCCAGGTCCAGCCGCCGCCAATGGGCCATCGCTATGGTGCTGCTTTGGCTCATTCAGTGATCACTACCTGCCCGGTTTCCGTGCGGGCGCGATTGCGAGGCCGATACATATCTTCAACCGACGCTGCTGGATGATGGTATGTGCCCGGCGTCACTGCCCGGGCGATATAGCCCAGTGTGATAACATTGCCGTCAGAGCCAATATCAACAGCCGCCAAAAACCGGTCTGAACGGAACTCGGTATGGTCAGCATAAGAAAGGTTCAACCAATCCAAAGCGCGCACATCGCCAGATCGCAACAGGCTGGGATTGTCGATCTCAACCCCGGCTGGCAACGGATCATCGATCATCAGGCGCGCACCTGTTTTCTCGTATGGGGTGACCCGCAGCATGGTGACAAACCGATCCCCAACAGTCAGTGAATGTGGATCAACTTCATCACCCTCCATGGTGTAATACAACCGGTCAATGTTGTACCCGGTCCCGCCCGCTTCGGGTACCACCTTTGGGACGCCAAAGGTGGTCAGCGTGATATCCGTTGCCTGACCGCTAGCCGACGAAATGTCGATGATCGCGCTGGGGGCATTATCCTCAAGCACCTGCACGAAAGGCCCGGTCACCGCGGCCCCGTTCACCAGCAATCCCGACTGTTCAGGCGAAGCGATCAGCGCATGGGCAGCGAGCAGTGACCAGGATGCCTCTTGGGTCGACAGCCGCCGATTGGCGACGCGTGTTATGCGTGCGGTCAGGTCTTCAGCGTCGATTGCCTGACTGCCAGCCTCAGTCGCCAGCGCCAGAACCCCGGCAGCGTCACGCAGGCGAGTGCCGTAATCCGCTCGCCAATAGGGGAGGCCGGACTTTGCAGATGAAATCAGCCGTGCGGCCTGAGCGAACATGATATCCGCCCTTGTCTGATCCCCATAGGCAGCCAGCGCCGCACCAAGTTGGGCCGCGGCCAAAGGTTGGTCAAACGAGTCTGCTTTGACATCCACATAATAGCGCAGATCGCCCATCGCCGCCGCACCTTCGCGGGCCAGAACCATCAACGCATAGGCAACATCTTCGCCGCCTTCGTCAAAGTCAGGGGCATAATTGACCCGGTTGCGCAGATTATCCATTGCCAGACGAAACGCCTGATCCGGGACAACAAAACCGACTGTTCTGGCGCGGCTTAGGAAGTCGCTGACGTAGGCATCCAGCCAGAAATCACCGGATTCCGCCCGCCATAACCCAAACGCTCCGTTCGAGGCCTGTCGGGTCAACACCAGTTTGATCGCAGCGTCCACATGTTCTTGTACCTGTTGCCCGTCGCCAAGCCCGCTGGCCTGCGCCACTGCTGACATATAGAGCAACGGCAAAGCGCCTGAAGTGACCTGTTCCGTACAGCCATAAGGGTATCTGTCCAGCATGGTTAA
>PIVL01000454.1 GCA_003354145.1 Paracoccaceae bacterium | reverse complement strand
ACAAGCGTAGATCGACTGTGACATAACTAAAACAATTTGCAAAATCACCGTACAATGACCGTAAAAACAATCTGTAAACTAATTGTAAAGCCCTTTTTGCTCGAAGTCGTGATTAATGACTCACAGGGAGTCGAAAGAGCCCATAGGTAGATTGTTCAAAGCTTGCATCACATTCATTGCAGCCATTTCACAGTCTCCTAGTCCGCTCTCACAGCCGAGCTCGCCAATAAGACTGCCGAGAACGACTTCCAGCCCACAGCCTCCGAGTCCTGGTCTTCAAAGGGTGCTTGAAAATCAGAGGGAAGCAGCGAGGTTGGATAACGCATACCTCAGAGGCCTCTTCAGATTCGGTGAGTGGGAAAGCCCACACAGCTGGGACAGCGAGGAAGCCTTGGGCCCCACAGACTGGAAGCTGGAAGAAGAAGAAGCCATGGCGACAGCTCCGACAACGCCACCACAGAGAGTCCCACAGCAGCAGACAGCATCGCCTGCAGCAGCTGGCAGCACACAGGCAGCTCTTCCGAAAAGAGCAGCACCAGTGCTGGACCCTCTGGCTCGCATCACAGGAAGCATGGACACTGTGGCAGAAGCCATGAAGTCACTCACTCTAGAGATGGGTAACACACAGGCTGAGCTGAGAAATCTCTCAAGCCAGCATGAAGCCTTGGCAGCGACAGTACAGAGGCATGAAGCAGCCATTGAGGCCAAGGGCATCATGATCCAGGCAGCCGACACACAGCAAGTTGGAGACTCCTCAGAGTGGCAGTACAGTGGCAGCGCTCACAGTGGCAGCTCTACAGTCACAGGCCAGCAAGTCGAGGAGATCGTCACACAGGCCCTGCAGACCAAGGTCGCCCCTGCGCTGAGCTTCATCATGCAGAAGACGGAGGAGAGGTTCGAGACGCACGAGGCCCAACTCAAAGCCCATGACGCACAGCTCCGGAGCCTCAACCTGCGAGTGGCTTGGACTGAGAAGGAGAGCTACTATGCACAGATAGAAGTAGCAAAGCGACAGCTCGCGATACGAGGAGTCCCCAAAGAGATGCCAGACAAGGACCTCATGCTCACAGTCGAGCAGGCCTGCATAGCAGCAGGGGTAGACCCGAAATATGTCGACCTCTCAATCCCAAAGGTCCAGGAGGAGAACGATGCAGGGGAAACAGCGATCGTGAGAGGACCAGTCCAGTTCGTCTCGTTCCTCACAGCAGCTGCTCGCAGAGACTTCATGATCTACAACAAGGAGAGTGAAAAGGAGGGCACAAAGCTGAAGCCCTGGACCTGGACGAAAGTCAAACGATCCAAAGAGGAGGAGGTCACAGATGAAGAGGACACCACAGGGCAGACAAAGAAGATCAAGACTGTGGAGTGGACCGACAACATCCCACAGGAAAACTCGAGTCTCAGAGCCAAAATCAAGTGCACACCTGGGATCACACAGTTTGAGAGAAGGCTCTCAGCGCCCATGCATGGGATGATGCATGCTTACAGAGAGACCTTTCCCAGGTATAAGACAGAGACTCTCTCTCCAAAGTGGAAGACCCTCATCCTCACAGACCAGAGAGGAGCTTGGTTGGGCCAGTTGGAGTACAGTCGCACAGTCCGCCCGTATGCGACCACAGGTGGTTCCACAGCTGACTGGAAGTGCGACATACAGCTCCCAGAGGAGCACTTCACAAAGTTGATGGAGGCATGGAAGGGGTACTGGTACACACAGCTTCGTGCACAGGTCCAGTACACAGACGCAGAGGCCCAAGCTATCAAAAATCTCGCAGAGGACACTGCAGAGGACTACAGGTCGGCTCAAAGGATCTCAAAGCTGATCCAAAGGCAGATCCCACAGTGGAGCGAGGGCGCAGAGGAGGGCATCAAGGAGTGGGTGGTTCGCTTCAAATGGGAGTATCCCTGGGAGGTCTCCTTCACAGCCATCTCCCCAGAGGATCCCAAGCGAAAGCACTTCGAGGAGCCCCTCACAGTCACACAGTTGATGGAGTCCATGGCAGCCGACCAGATGGACATGAACATCGAGGAGGGCACCACCCTGGAGAAGCTGGTCACAGGAACTGCAGGCGAGAAGCGCAAGAAGTACTCAGAGGAGGAGGTGCAGAAGATCGAGGTCACAGATGAGGAGTTCCAAGCCTGGACCAAGAACACGACATTCCGCATAGGAGATGGAGGAGAAGAAGGTGCAGAGTGGGGAGGCAAGTGGTATACCACAGCCCAGTGGCGAGAGCACTACACAAAGTACAAACAAAAGCGAGCTCGCGCAGAGACTGTGGAAGTCCCAAAGGCCGATCCAGTGTCCACAGCAGCCTCGTCGGCAACTGGGGCAGCAGCAGGAGCCTCACAGGACACCCACAGAGGAGTGGGAGTGCTTCCAAGGTTGAGCAGAGAGCGAGGAGGCCCATATGGCAAGTCTAGTCCCCCAATGCCTCCATCAGGCAGCCTGGGGTCAGGGCTTCGAAAGTCACAGGACGAGTAGGAAGCTGGCAGGCGCACAGGGAGAAGGCGATCACATGCTAAAGCTCAAGGCAGACATAAAGTCGGAGGTAGCAGAGTGAAGCGAGTGTCAGCTTCACAGATCTTGAGCTCACAGCTGACTGAGGGTTTGTATAGTTTTGCAAGTAATCGCATGCCTGCAAAGTACCATAGTAGAAGTAGCACGACTAATAGCAATCGCGTACCTCCCACAGGTGGGCTGGGTGCGCCGAGCCAGCACTCGCAATTACACAGTGGTTGTAGTTCGGATGTTAGGAATTTCGGCGGCGAAACGCACATCA
>PIVL01000989.1 GCA_003354145.1 Paracoccaceae bacterium | reverse complement strand
ACTGTGCATGAGCTTCGCGCGCAGGCCGCCGTGAAGATCACCTCCGAAAGCTTCGTCGAGCGCCTCCATGAACCTCGTGCGCGACGTCAGGGGCACGCACATCTGCGTGTCCAGCACCACGCGGTCCCGGATACGCTTGCTGGCCACCTCCAGCGCCATGCGAAGGTCGCAATCCGCGGGGCACATGGAGGTTGCCCGGTCAAGGCAGTTGTGCGCCCAGATCAGCCGCTGGATGTAGCCATCATGCGCAGTCAAGTGGCCGCGGGCGTCCTGCGCGTGCTGGATGATGAGCGCCGCGCACTTGGCGTCCGTCTGCGTGGCCAGCTCCTCCGCGAGCGCTAGTGCCGTGAGCGCGTGCTCGGTGGCAAGCTCCGCAGCGATCTGCAACATCCGCCTGTCCTCGCCGACCGGCATGATCGGCACGGCGGGTGCGGCCGGTGGCGCGCCCTCGCCGACCGGCACGACCGGCACGGCAGGCCCACCGGGCTCTTCCTCGACGGTCGGCCAGGGGCATGTGCCGAACCGGGACGTGCCGGATGTGTCCAGTGCGTCACCAATCGTGGGCCAGGGCCACGTGCCCAGCTCGAAGGCGCCCGCTGCTGTCATCTCGTCACCGACCGCCGGCCAGGGCCACCATGAGAGTGGTGTGATGACCCCGGGGTGCGCTTCCCA
>PIVL01000134.1 GCA_003354145.1 Paracoccaceae bacterium | reverse complement strand
CGGATTGCAATTGAAATTTGGCGTATGGTGCTTGCACCCTACTTGACGCAATATCGGATTCCCTCTTTCACCGATAGTGATGCGCGAAAGCTGTTTCGCTGGCTTAGTATACTGGCCGTTCTGGACGTCTCGTCGATTACATTTAGCACCTGGGTTGGGGATTTCGGGCTCAACTATGATATTTATGCGTTGATGTATGGATCAACGGCGTTGTTGATGTCGGTTCTGAATATAGTGATGGTGCTTAGCAACCAGCGTGCCATATCAGAGGCCTTCTGCAACCGTCAGCCCCCGGAAAATGTGGCCTGGATAAACCGCACCGTGTCATATCTCTGGGCACCTATGGTTATTAGTTACATCGTTTTTGCGTGGCTGGAACTGGCCTCAGATCTGGTTCTCGAACGCGAGACATCGATTCCGCTGATGGCCGGAGCATATGGCGTAATTGTGTCGATCATGGTGGTCTATGGGTTGTTCAATTACCTGATTGAGCAGTATTTCCACCGGGCAACGGCGATACGCAAAATGAACGAAGATGCTGCCACATGGGGCGATGAATTGGGCCGTAGCCCGTTGATTCCTCGTTTTCATGTGATGACAACATACGAACATCTGGCGCGCCGGGTGGCTGGGATTCTGGCCTTTGGCGCAGGCAGCTATGCGCTGATCCGAATTTGGAATCAGCAGGAAATGGTTCTGCATGACAGTGGCATTGACCGGCTGCTGGACGTGGTGTTCGTGATATTTGTTGGCTATATTATCTACCACATCTTTCGCATCTGGATTGACAGCAAGATTTTCGAGGAAACTGCAGGTATCCCAATGGCCGTTGCCGGAGATGAAGGAGGAGGCGAAGCCAGTGTCAGCCGTCTTGGCACGCTGTTGCCGCTGTTTCGCAATTTTATTTTGGCAGTGGTGGTGGTGTCGATAATACTGATCGTACTGCTTGAACTGGGCGTCAACGTCAGCCCGTTATTTGCAGGTGCTGGGGTGGTTGGCCTTGCTGTTGGATTCGGTTCACAGACGCTGGTGCGTGACATTTTTTCAGGTGCGTTTTACCTGTTTGATGATGCGTTTCGCAAAGGCGAATACATCGACATTGGTCTGGTCAAAGGCACGGTCGAGCGGATTTCAGTGCGGTCTTTTCAATTGCGCCACCATCTGGGGGCGCTGCATACAATTCCGTTTGGCAACATCGATGTGCTGACCAACTATTCCCGCGATTGGGTCATCATGAAGCTGCCGTTGCGTGTGACATATGACACTGATGTGGAAAAGGTCCGCAAACTGATCAAGAATTTGGGTGTTGAGTTGCTGGATGACCCGGTGATCGGTGACAACTTCATTGAGCCTCTGAAATCTCAGGGGGTCATTGAAATGCAGGACAGCGCGATGATTATCCGGGTTAAGTTCATGACCAAACCGGGTGATCAATGGTTGGTCCGCAAAAAGGTTTATGAAGAAATTCGCGCGTTGTTTGCCAAAGAAGGTATCCACTTTGCGCATCGTGAGGTCACTGTTCGTCTGGCCGACGGCAAAGTCAGTGAACTGAGCGAGCAAGAGCGTCGGTCGGTCACAGGGGCGGTTCAGGCCTCGTTGGACGCTGATGCATTTGATGAGAACGGGTAACAGGGCCATGGCAGTTTTGAAGAGACCTCATGCCGTTTGACCTGATCCTGCTGGTCGCAGCAATCGGGTTAGGTGCCATGTTGCAGGTAGGCATTGGAATCGGGTTTAGTATCATTGTTGGCCCGTTGATGTTCTTGCAGATCGGCACCCAGGCGGCGGTGCCGTTGTTGCTTATGTTGAATGTCGTCGTCTCGGTGATCGCAGTGCCTAGTACTGTTCGTCCCACGGATTGGCCCATTATAAAATCGGCAGCGATTGCTTGTGTTCTGGGTATCTTGGCAGGCATCGCCATTTACCCACTGTTCAGCGAAGCGATGATTTTGACCATTGCAGGCGGGTTACTGGTGATCGGAGCTTTGTCGACTGTGCTGCCTGCATCAGCCGCCGGGAAACGCGCGTTTTTACCGATTTGTGGCCTGTCGGGACTTGCCACGGTTTGGGCGGCGACACCGGGACCGTTGATGGCGTTGGGCCTGATTCTGTCGGACTATCCAGCGGCAATTGTGCGCAAACTCGTGCAGCCTATTGCTTTGATTGGTTATTTTGTAGCCTTTGTTCTGCATGCGATTGATGGGTTTGATATGGACCCACTGCTACCAGCGTTTTTAGGGGCCACGGTGTTGGGAAGCTTTGCCGGGCGTTGGATTGGACCAAGTCTGCCACGGCAGATCATCACATCAGGCATCCGCGGTGTTTCGATGTTGGCGGGGCTGGTGCTGATTTACCGGGCCGTGACTTTAGGGGGATAGCATGGCTGATTTGTTTGAAATATTGGATCAATTTCCGAGGGCCAAACTGATCGATGGTCCAACCCCGCTTGGGCGGCTGGACCGGCTGTCGGCGCATTTGGACATTGATCTGTGGATCAAACGCGATGATCTGACCGGACTGGGGGCGGGCGGCAACAAGATCCGCCAGCTTGAGTTCTATTTCGGGGATGCGCTGTCCAAAGGAGCCGATACCATTCTGATCACGGGTGCGGTTCAGTCCAACTATGTTCGTGCGGCGGCAGCGGTGGCCGCGAAATTGGGGCTGGGTTCGGTGCTCCAGCTGGAAAGCCGGGTGCCAGGAATGGGCGCACGTTATCAATCGTCGGGCAATGTATTCCTAAGCCAACTGCTGGGGGCCGAGCATATGTATTTTGCTGAGGGGGAGGATGAGTCCGGGGCGGATGCGGCCCTGCATGAAAAGGCCGAAATGTTGCGTGCAGAGGGTAAGGTCCCGTACGTGATCCCGCTGGGTTTGAACAATAAACCGCTTGGAGCATTAGGCTATGTGCGAGCTGCGCGTGAAATTTTGAAGCAACGGGCAGATTTTGATGCGGTTGTAGTGGCCTCGGGAAGTGGCGCGACACATGGTGGGCTGCTGACGGGTTTACGAGCACTGGGTGCCACGATGTCGGTTTACGGCATCTGTGTGCGCCGCGATGCATCGCAACAATCTGCACGGTTGCAGACTGTGGTGCGCAAGATATCCGAGTTACTGGGGGAAACGGCTGAACTTTCTGACGGGGATGTTCTGACTTGGGATGGCGCGCTTGCCCCGGGCTATGGTCAGATTGGCGAGCCGATGAAACAGGGATTGAAGATGATGGCCGAATACGAAGGGTTGTTTCTGGACCCGGTCTATACCGCCAAAGCATTTGCCGGAGTGCCGGGCCTAATACAAGACGGACAAATCCAGCCCGGTATGCGTGTGTTGTTTATCCATACGGGTGGCGTGCCCGCCTTGTTTGCCTATCAGGACGAACTGAACTGAAGCGCAAAGCGTGGGTTTTCACCCACCCTACGCCATGTGCCGGGAGTCAGTCAGAATATGGGTCCAGTGAATCCCGCAGTCCGTCGCCCAGGAAATTGAACGCCAGCACAACGATGATGATCGGCAGCATCGGGATGGCGATCCACGGGTAAATCTCGACCGATGTCAGGTTCTGCGCATCGTTCAGCATTACTCCCCAACTTACCGCAGGTGCACGAAGGCCAAGACCCAGGAACGACAATGCAGTTTCCCCGAGTATCATCGCTGGGATTGAGAGCGTGGCGCTGGCAATCAAATGTGACATGAAGTTCGGCAGCAGGTGTTTGCGGATAACGCGACCAGACGAAGCCCCCATCATTTCCGCTGCGCGCACGTATTCCTCTTCCCGAAGAGACAAGAATTTCGCGCGTACGGATCGCGCAAGCCCGGGCCAGTCCAGTATTCCCAAGATCACCGAGATGATGAAGAACACCGAGACCGGTCCCCAGTTTGAGGGCACCGCCGCCGACAAAGCCAACCACAATGGCAGCTCTGGCAAGGACCGCAATACCTCGATCACACGGTTGATTGTCCAATCGATACGGCCGCCGAAATACCCTGCCATACTTCCTAAAGAGATACCCAGACCAAAGGAAACGGTGATGCCGATCAGCCCCACCGTCAGCGATAGTTGCGCGCCATAGAGGATACGGCTGAAAATACCGCGACCAAGTCGATCTGCCCCCCACAGGAATATGGTTGCCCCCTCCGGAGCACAAAACAGGTGCCGGTTTGTCGGGATCAGGCCAGCCAGGTTATAAGTATCGGCCTCGCAGAAGAATTTAAGCGGCATGGGCCGCGTGGTGTCTTCTACAAATTCCCACTGGAAGGTTTCCAGATTGGCCTCGGACACGGTTGGATAGACAAAGGGCCCTACGAATTCGCCTTCGTGATAGTAATTTATCGATTGCGGCGGCGCGTACAGATATTCTGAATTCCGCTCATTCGCAGTGTACGGCGCGATAAAGCCGACAAAAGGCAACATCACATAGCAGAACAACAGGAAGATGCCTGAAATCAGGCCGAGCCTGTGTTTTTTGAATTTACGCCAGACCAGCACCATGTTTGGTGCATCGAGATCCGCGCGATCCAGAATTTGCACATTGGCATTTGGATCAAACGGTTCATCGTCGACATATCGACCATCGGGCAGCTGAGTCATGTTTCGCGCCCTTCGTATTGAATGCGCGGATCAAGCAGCATCAGCATCACATCCGAAATCATCGTGCCAAACAAGGTTAGCAAGGCTACGAACATCAGCACAAACCCGGCCAGAAACTGGTCCTGCGTTTTCAATGCGGTTAGCAATGTTGGACCAATGGTCTGCAATCCCAGCACCACCGACACCAAAACCGAGCCGGAAATCATCGATGGTAACAGATTGCCGATGTCTGCCACAAAGGGATTAAACGCCATGCGCAGCGGATACTTTGCCAGCATACGAGGCGGGCTCATACCTTTGGCGATAGCGGTTTCGACGTAAGGTTTGCCCAGTTCATCCAGCAGATTGGCACGCAGGCGTTGCATCATTGCCGCCGCACCGGATGTTCCGATCACAAATGTGGGGACAATCAAATGGACCAGGATCGACTTGACCTTGTCCAGGCTCATAGGCTCACCCTCAAACGAAGGGTCCATTAATCCGCCAATTGGCAGGTCAAAATATTTGTGGCCGTAGTAAAACATGATCAGCGCCAACAAAAAGTTTGGCGTTGCAAGGCCCAGATAGCCGACAAAAGCAGCTGAGTAATCTACCCAGGTCTTGGATTTGGCAGCCGCCAGTACGCCCAAAGGCAAAGCAACCATATAGACAAACAGAACTGCCGCCAGATTGACCAGAACAGTCAGCCAGAGCGATTCTCCGACGATTTCGGCAACGGGTCTGTCAAACTCAAACGACCAACCGAAATTGCCCTGAATAAGCCCCGAAAAACCTTGCGGTCCTGGGATGAACCCCACCCAGATCAGGTATTGTGCGGTCAGCGAACGATCCAGCGCATATTCCCTGCGCAGAAATTCAACCTTGGCGACGCCCGAAGTTTGACCGCTAGCGCGTAATTCGGCGATCTGATTGCTGAGGTAATCACCCGGAGGCAGGTTGATGATGGCAAAGATAAGAATGGACACGACCCAAAGAGTCAGGACCATCGTCCCGAACCGATAGATCGCATAGCGCAATATGGCCATCAGTCGTTCCCGTCAGGAGCATAATAAAACTCGTCCGGTCGGTGAATGCCAAAATGCGCACCGGGATCCCATGTCCAGATAGCGATCTTTGGTACATTGCGCAGGTTGTTGTTCACCACAACCGGCTGTGGCGCTTCGGCAAGAGTTCCGATTCCGTAAACCTGGCTAGCATGAATCCTCAACATCTCACGCCATGCGGCGTCGCGCTGTTCTTTGGTCGTGGCGCGGTCCCAATCCCTGGACAGTTCCATCAGACGGATGGGTTCAGGCATGTCGGGGGCTTCGCCAGCTTCGCCATTGGTTTGAAAATACTGTCCCCATTTTGGCCAGGCAAAGAAATCCTGATGTCGCGGCGCAAGGTGGGAAGGCGAAGTATAAGATTGCGGCAACCCGTTGTCCCACCCGAACCAGACAGCGGCCATTGACGTCCCCGAATAGACGCGGTTACGCAGAATATCCCGGTCCAGCGGGCGCATGATCAAGCGCACGCCAATTTCGGCCCAGTTGTCAGTGATGATTTGCAGGGCGTTTTCGACCTCTTGTCGCTCGCCGGCAGTTTCAATGACTATCTCAACCTCACGTCCGTCTGGCAAAAGACGAATGCCACTTTCGTCGCGTTTGTCCAGCCCAGCCTCGTCCAACAGGTCGTTGGCTGCGTCGATATCATAGGCAGCCCAGGCATCTCGGTTCTTTTGTTCAAAAAACGGGCTGAATGGTAGAACTGTCATCGCCCCCGGCTTTGCCAGTTTGAAATAAAGCGCGCGGTTGATCGACTTGCGGTCAATCGCCAATGACAGAGCCCGCCGGACCCGGACGTCGCGCATCACTGCGCGCCAGACCTCGTCATCTACATTCAGGTTCGGGTAGATGGCGATTTGTGAGGCAACACCGCTGCGCCAGAGCAGAGTGTGGTAATTGGCGCCATCAGCCTCGCCTTTGCGCAGAATGGCAATGTCTCGAAAGCCAAGGCCACGTGCCTGAAGATCGGACTGACCGGCATTTGATTTGGCAGCAACCAGGCCTGGGGCTACAATCTCCATTTCAACAACATCGATATAGGGCAATTGAATGCCATTCTTGTCGATGCGGTGGTAATAAGGGTTGCGTACAAACAAGTGGCGGATTTTCTTGCCCGAGGTCGAGTTCATCCACGGCTGCAACGTCGGTAATTCGTGATTGTCGAACTTGTACAAGTTGTCGCGTTTGTTGTGCAGCGCGGCCCAACTGTTGACGCGGGCATCATCGACCTCAACGGCCAGGGCTTCGGCATCAGCATATTTTTCGTGATACTTTTTCAGGAAATGCGCCGGACGGAAGATGAACGGCGGGCGCGCCTGTGCCAGCGAGCGTAGGAAATTTGGGTTTGGATTGTCCCATGCATATACCACTGTCAGTTCATCAGGGAACGTAACGGTGGGCAATTTACCCTCGATCCGCAGAAAATCAGGTGGTCCGGCGGGGCTTAGGCGGTCATTATTGGCAACGTCATTCCACCAATATTCAAAGTCAGCCGACGTGAAGAGATGCCCATCCGACCAGCGATGGCCTTTGCGCAGACGCAGTGTAAAAACTTTGTTATCTTCGTTTTCATAGCTGGACAGGATGTCGGGCATCAGCGTGTAGTCAGCGTCGTATCCCACCAACCGCGCATAGCCGTACACCACCATCTGGCGGATATCCTTGCTGCGCGTCACCATTGTTTTCAGTGTCCCGCCCGCTACACCGGGTGTGCGCCCACGTGCCTCAAGATCAACGATGGACGGGTCGCTCGGGATTCGCTCTGCCACGGGGGGCATGTCGCCCCTATCAACCTCGGCCTTCCAAAAAGTATTTTCCTGCATCATTGGTCCGGCGTTGACCTGCACAGGCAAGGTTGCAGCGAAGACCAAAGCAAAGGGTATGAATTTCCGGGAAATATTAAACATGACAACGTACCTTGTGACCGGGTTCCAGTTCTGAAAGCGAGGGTACCACAGTGTCCGAAAAACGATAAGCTTCGGGCCATGAGTCGGGCGATCCGGCCCCCTGCGCAACCAGCTTTAGATTAATGGGCCGGTCGATATCAGGGGTCGGCTGCGCCGCAATCAACGCTTTGGTATAGGGGTGTTTGGGGTTGTAAAACAGTGTGTCAGGCGGGGCTTGTTCAACCACCAGACCTTGGCGCATGACCGCCACTTCGTCAGCAACGCGGGCGACAACTGCCAGATCATGCGAGATAAACAGATAGGATAGGTTCATCCTGTCGCGTAGTTCTTCGAGCAACGTCAAAATCTGTTCCTGTACGGACACGTCCAAAGCCGAGGTCGGCTCGTCACAGACCAGCAAGGCCGGGTCCAACATCAAAGCGCGCGCAATCGACAGGCGCTGGCGCTGACCGCCGGAAAACGCATGTGGAAAGCGCTGCAGCATATCATCGTTTAGTCCCACACGACGCAGCATTCTTGCTGCCTGATCGTTTTGTTCCGATTTGGATCCGATTTTGTGAATTTCCAGCGGTTCGGTCAGCGTCGACAAGATACGCTGGCGCGGGCTAAGCGACGAATAGGGGTCCTGAAACACCATTTGCGCCTGTTCCTGAAACGCCGTACGCGCGGCTTTGTTCATCTTGTTGACCAGGATCGCTTCGCCTTGTGGATTGCTGCGAAACAGCACTTCGCCCCCTTCGTCGGGTGGTTCGGCGCCAAGGGCGATCCGGGCGGCAGTCGTTTTACCCGACCCGCTTTCCCCAACAATCGCCAGCGTTTTGCCGCGTGGCAGGTTCAGATCGACACCTCGGCAGGCATGGATCAGCACCGGATCTTTCCAGCTGGACCCTGCGCGCATGGTATAGGTTTTACTGACGTTTTTCAGCTGCAGGATCAGGTCTTGTTCTGACAACGGTTCAGCAGGCGCGGCCACTGCCGGGATCGACGGAGCCGCATCAAACAATTGTTGCGTATAAGGGTGGGCAGGCGCGCGTAGCATTGCCGTGGCTGGTCCGGATTCCATCACCCGGCCCTTGTTCATGACCACGACCTCTTCGGCCATGTTGGCCACGATGCCCAGATCATGGGTGACCAATATCATCGCCATGCCGGTTTCGTGCTGCAATTCCTTGATCAAACCCAAAACCTGCGCCTGCGTGGTCACGTCCAGAGCCGTTGTCGGTTCATCTGCGATCAACAAATCAGGTTTCGCCACCATCGCCATCGCGATCATTGCCCGCTGGCGCATACCACCGGACATTTCAAATGAATACGACCCGTAGGCCCGTTCGGGATCGGGAAAGCCAACCCGTTCAAACTTTTCAAGAACCTCGCGTTTGGCGGCTTTTTCGGACAGGCCGCGGTGCAGCCACAACACCTCGGCCACCTGATTTCCGATTTTGTGCAGAGGCGACAAAGATCGCATCGGTTCCTGAAAAATCATCGAAACCGTATTGCCGCGGACATCGCGCAGTTTGCGTTCGCTCATCGCCGTTAGGTCGAGTGGGCCATTGTTGCCGTTCAGAGTGATGGTGCCGCTTCGGATCTCGGCGATCTTTGGCAGGATACGCAGAATCGCCCGGCAGGTAACCGTCTTGCCCGACCCGGATTCACCAACGATCGCAAGCGTTTGGCCAGGCTGGACCTCAAAATTTACGCCCGAGACAACATCGTCGCCACGCCCGAATCCGACGCTCAGATTTTCAACCTTTAACAACGGATGCATTCAGATGCCTCCTGCTGGTCGATCAGAAAGCGACACGGCAAACAACAACATTTCTGACAGCAACTCCCCTCGTATACGGATATACCATCGCTTGGTCCCACCCTTCTAGTCAAACAACTATTTCATTCATTACAATCTCACGATGAAATTACCGCGCCAGAGCCCCTACACATTGTCCGGGATATTTGGCATGACAAAGCAAAGCTGGTTCAATCCGGCCCGTTGTAAGCAGGAGTATTCCGGATGAGCCGCCTTGACCTTTTTATTGACCGAATGGTTTCACAGCGCGCCTGCCTGGATTTCGCTATTGACGATACCGCGGCGTTGAGCGGGCCCGTTTTTGAGCTGGGCCTTGGAAATGGTCGCACCTTTCACCACATGCGCGAGCGAATTGTAGGGCGGGACATTTACGTGTTTGAACGCGCAGTTGCAGCGCACCCGGATTCAACTCCGGACGAGGAATTTACCATACTGGGGGATGTGCGCGTGACCTTGGTTCAGACGCTGGAAAAGATGGGGCCGGTGGCAAGTCTGATCCACGCGGATTTGGGCGGGCACAACCGGGCCAAAAATGATGCGTTTGCGCGGATGATCTCGCCCATGGTTGAACCATTGCTGGCAGAAGGCGGGCTAATGGTGGCCAGTGATCGGATGTATTTTGAAACGCTAACCGAAGTGGCGCTGCCCAAAGGCGCGGTTCCAGAGCGGTGTTTCATCTATCGTCGGTAGGATCGCCCAGACGTTTTCTTACAAAAAACGCGCCTGAAAATTTGAAACTTTCCGATTACCGTCGCATCCGACCGCGCAATACCAGTGCAATTCCACCAAGAACCAGAACGGACGCAATTATCAGCCGCGATGAGATTGTTTCAGCCAGAAACATCACGCCGCCCACTGATGCAATCACTGGCACTGACAATTGCAGAATGGATGCCTGTGCGGTTGTCAGATGTGGCAACGTACGAAACCAGATCGCATAGCCACATCCCGATGCCAACGCGCCCGAAGCAATGGCCAGCCCCAACCCCTTGGTGGTCAGGACCTGATCTTGCCAGAACAGCACCATCAAGATCAGAGCAAACGGCACGCACAGCAAAAAGTTGCTGGCGGTGTCTTGCAAGGGGTTCTTTGAGCCGCGCCCGATGACCGAATAAGCCCCCCAAGCCACGCCCGCGCCTGCCATTTGCAATGCGGCAAACGCATCCGGCGCCTCGGACCCCGGTCGCACCAGATAGATCACCCCTGCCACTGCAACTGCAAGGCCAAGCCATGCCACTGGCGGGAATGGCTCTTTCTGAAGCAAGGCCATGCTCATCATTGTCAGTTGTACAAATCCAAACAGCACCAATGCTCCTGTACCAGCCCCCAAGGCGATATAGGCCAGGGAAAACAGCACCATATAGGCAAGCAAGGCCGATCCTGCGGCCCAATTTGGTCGTACATACAAAAGCGCCGGATTGCGCAATGCCACCAGAACAGCCAGCGTTATAGCGCCAGACACAATGCGCACCACGGTGAACGAGGCGGCGTCGATATTACCTTCAAGCAGCGCCATACGGCACAAAACCGAATTTGCGGCAAAAGCGATCAATGCGACAAGCGTCGTGCTTGCGGTCATGGTGCGCGATGGGGTCGTGCTCAATGTCTGTCCTGTCTTGCGTCTTGTCTGTCCCGAACTACAAAGGACACAACTGGCCCCTGGTCAACCAGCCCGGACATCTAATTGACACTCTGCGACGCAGAAAATACCGACAAGGATCGACATGCTGTTTTACGATTGTTCCACCGCCCCCAGTCCGCGCCGTGCCCGGATGTTCATTGCCGAAAAAGGCCTGACCATCGAATCGCGCGATATCTCTATCGCCAAAAGCGAACAATTGTTGCCGGAGTTTCTGGCGGTAAACCCGCGAGCGACACTACCGGTTCTTGTCACTGATAGCGGGACAACACTGACCGAGAATATCGCCATTGCCGGATATCTTGAGGCAAGGTTTCCAAAAACGCCTTTGATGGGAACGACACCAGATGAAAAGGCCACCGTATTGATGTGGAATGCGATCTGCGAGCAGCAGGGGCTGTTGCCGGTTTCTGAGGTCTTACGCAATTCGAATCCGCGGATGAAAGGCCGTGCACTGACAGGACCGGTGAATTTCGACCAAATTCCGGAATTGGCAGACCGGGGCCGTCACCGGATTGATCTGTTCTACTCCACCGTCGAACAGCGGTTGAACGAAAGTACCTTTTTGGCGTTGGATTG
>PIVL01000453.1 GCA_003354145.1 Paracoccaceae bacterium | reverse complement strand
GGTCGCCCGTGCTTGGTTTTAAGCTCTGCCAAGCGGGTGCTGATCTCGGCATCTTCGCCGCTCCAGCGTTCGCCATTCTGCGCCTGAAGTATGAAATGTTCGGCATCGTGGATGATTGGTCCTGTCTGAGCAAATACAGCGCTGCTACAAAACCCAAGTGCCGCAGCCAATAATACTGGTCGCATTTTCTATCCTTTCCACAGTGTAAATTCTAATATCCTACACCAAAATGCCAATTTTTCAACCGGACCCAATGCTCACATCAGCTGAAGCCTAGTATTTGAAACGCCGATTTTCGTTGCCGGTTTCGACGATCTCGCAGCGATTGCGGGTCGATCCGTCCAATATCTGACGCAGCCTGCTTCGTTCGCATCAGGCCTTCAGAGCTTTTCGCAGATGCTCGGCCGTCCGGATGCCCAGGGCCTCGATGGTCAATGAAGGTGCTTCACCGCCACCGGAACTTGGAAATACGCTGGCATCGGCGACATACAAGTTGCGCCAGCGATGGCTGCGACCGGTTGCATCGACGACTGTATTCTCCGGATCCGCGCCCATGCGGCAGGTTCCGAACACGTGCGTGGAAAGGAACATATCGTAGGTACCGTATTCCTCGATTAGCTCTCCGGCCCCCGCGGCCTGCAGAATCTCGCGTGTTTTTTCGGCCATGAAAGCGATGCGCCGGACCTCGCCTTCGTCCAGATGGCTGTGGATCCGGGCCAATGGTACGCCGTTTGCATCCTTCCTCTCAGGGTCCAGATCAATAAAGGATCTGGCATTGGGCAGGGATTCCCCGATGGCTGCGACGCTTACCACATGCCCGAAAGTTTCGCGCATTTGCTTTCTGTGTTCATGCCCCCAACCTTTGGCCACACGTTTTGCATAGCTGACCGGGCCGGTGAAACCCGCCTGTGCCGCGCCGCTGGTAAAGCGGCAGCCGCCGATCACACCGGGGATGGCGTCGGGGGCATTGAAATCCCAGCAGATGGAATCCGAAGGAACCCCGCGGTGGCTTCCCAGTGGTTCCGGGTGCAGGGCACTGCTGGTCCAGAACGACGTTTCCATGAAATTTTGGCCGACCTGGCCTGACTCGTTGGCCAGCCCGTCCGGCGCATGGCGACCAGCCGAGGACAGCAGCAGACGCGGCGTATGCACCGCCCCGCAGGCGACAACGACCGCGTGCGACGAAACGCGATGGGTCGCACCGCCCACATCGGCATAGACGACACCGGAAACCATATCATCCGCGCCCGCGTCGATCCGGATAACCTGGCTTTCTGGTTTCAGCGTGCAGTTCCCGGTTTCCAGCGCCTTTGCGATAAAGGTCACGTCGACGCTGCCCTTGTCCGCACGTGGGCAGCCGCGGTTGCAATTTGCGCAGTAATTGCACGGCGGCCGCTCGTCATAGGGCTCGGACAGAATTCCGAGCGAGTTGGGAGACAGGGCAAGCCCGAGTTCACGGCACCCGGCCTCGACCTTCTGCGAGGCATAGGCAAGACGGTGAGCAGGCAAGGGATAGGGCTCGCTGCGCCATCGTCCGGGCTGCTCGGGTGGTCCGGCGGCGCCGATCAGCCGCTCGGCGGCCACGTAATAGGGTTCAAGTTCGTCGTATCCGAAAGGCCAGTCGGCCGCGACGCCGAAATCGCTCTGCATGCGCATGGAGTCGGCGTGCATACGGTGCGCTTCGCCAAGGTAATGCAGCGTGGTACCTCCGACCCCCTGGACGTGGGAATATGCCCTGCCGCGACGCCGGTCTGACGGGTTCGTCCGGCCGGTAATGCGGTTCCATGACAGCAGGTTCGACCAGCGCTCTTCCAATGGCTGCATCGGCGCGAATACGTAACTTCTGTGCTCGCGCCCGCTTATGGGGAAACTGAACTTCTCCCAGTCGTCCTGCTCCAGGTGATAATCCTGGGTGTAGTCGTAGGCCGGACCTGCCTCAAGCACCAGAACCTTGACACCCTGACTGGAAAGAGCCCAGGCCAGCGACCCGCCTCCCGGGCCGGATCCGATAATGGTGACGTCGAAATCCTCGGCCGCCATCACAGACGTCCTTCGGGAGGTTCGGCGTAGTCGGGAAAGCCGAAAGGCTGCGGCGGGCCATCGTAGCCGATCACCTGCCAGCCCGCAGGCGTGGCGTAATAGGCACTCAAAGCGACCTCCAACACCACGTCGAAGAACTGGCGCTGCAGCAACGTGGGCTCTGCCAGCGACGCGCGGCGAACGATGGTTTCGCGGTTCTCTGCATCAAGCTCCGCGAACGACAACGCGCCGGTCTCTTGCGCCTCAGCGTCCAGCCAGCGACAGCCCTCGTCGATAAATTCAAGAATGCGCGGCATGCCTTCGGCCTCGGTCGCCAGAATATCCGCAACACCGGACGTCTCGGCACCGGGACTCCCGTTCTCGTCAGGTATCAACGTGTCAAGAAAGCGTATGAATGTGCGCCGGATGGCCGGGTCGAACCGGTCTTTCGTGTCCTGCGCAACCGCCATTGTAGCCATCGGTCCGAAGCTGGCAACGAACCCTGCACGAGCGAACAAACGCATGATCTGTCTGCGTGTGAGTTTCAAATCGCTCTCCTCCCCTTATTGCAGGATATTCCCTGTGGAACTGGCCCCAATCGGGCCAGTGGTTCCCCCAGGCGGTATGTGCACCAGAATTTCCCAACCGACATTGATCCACATCAAAGCGGTTTCACCGGGGTATTGCTATCATGAAGGTTCTGAAACAAGTGAGGAGGAAGAAATAATGAAACAAATATTGATGCCGACCACTAGGTCCG
>PIVL01000452.1 GCA_003354145.1 Paracoccaceae bacterium | reverse complement strand
ACCGCTTGAGCTATCGACAGGCCCCGCGAACCTGCCCATTGCTCACGCAGCCGAATAATGGCAAACAAAGGAGGAACAAAGCTAACTTTCAAATGGCCCTCAATATGGGGGGCAGGTCAATCGCATCACCCCGGACATATCTTCAGACCTAAAGGAAATAGGAGAACCGCAATTGGAACAAAATCGGCGCTCCACCCCCGGAGAAGAATTGTAGACCGTTGCGGGGTCGGTCACCCACCGCCAATTCGCATCCCCAACGCCGATATAGGTTGTCATGGGTGCGGAGCACTGTCGGCGACAACTTTCGCAATGGCAGTTCACGACTGTATCTGCCTTGTCGACTTCGAAGCCGACGGCTCCACATAGGCAGCGCCCTTTGATGATATGGTCTGCCATTCTCTACCTGCTAACTTCCGCCCACACCCATGGCATGAGTTCCTCAAGCTTGTTGATCTTATGATCTGGCAGGCGTTTGAGCACCCATGTGAGCCAGGCTTCTGGATCGATCTTGTTCATCTTGGCGGTCTCAATAAGGGTGTAAGCGATGGCGGCAGCCTTGCCACCACCAATGGAACCCATGAAGAGATAGTTTTTGCGGCCAAGGGCAATCGGGCGGATTGAGCGCTCACAAATATTGTTGTCGAGTTCCAGCCGCCCGTCACTGAGATAGGCCCGTGCCTTGGGCAGGCGCTTCAACGCGTAGCGGATGGCCTCGGCCAGCTTGGTTTTGCCCGAGAGCATGGGAAGCTGGGCCTGTAGCCATACTTCCAGATCATCGAAGATCGGCTTGGCCTTTGCTTGGCGCAGGCCAACGCGCTCTTGGGGGGATTTGTCCTTGGCGTCTTTCTCTACACCGTACAGCTTGCCGATCTGCTTTATGGCGTCTTTGGCGATGTCCGCGCCCGTGCGTTCAAACTCCTCTGCGAACTTGCGCCGCACATGCACCATGCAGGCCTGTTCGTCAGCTTTGTCCTCTCCGAACAATCCGTTGAACCCGGCATAGCCGTCGGCATGCACGGTGCCAGTATAGCCGGAGAGATGGTTGACGGGGTGTTCGCCCTTGCGATCCACGCTGAACTGATACCACGCACAGGGTGGGGCATCGCCACACCAGGGGCGTTCATCGCGCACATAGCTCCAAAGCCGCGCGGCCTGTGTCTTCTTTGGTTTTGCTTTGGTCAGAAGTTTGACTGGCGTGTCATCGGCAAAAAGCGCCGGGCCTGCCCTGACCAATTTGCCGATATGATCGGCCAGCGGTTCCAGTAAGGTCGTGCTGCGGCCCACCCAGTCGGTCAACGTGGAGCGGTGAAGCTCAACCTTCTCGTGGGCGAAGATTTTGGATTGCCGGTCAAGCGGCAGATGATCGCAGTATTTGCCAATCAGCACATGAGCCAGAAGGCCCGGCCCGGGGCGGCCACGTTCGATAGGGCGAGACGGCAACGGGGCTTGCGCAAAAGCCTCACAGCAGGTGCAGGCCATGCGTGGCCGGATGATCTGGCGCACCACAAAACGGCCCGGGATATATTCCAGTTCTTCGGTTACATCTTCACCGATCTGGCGCAGAGAGCCACCGCAATCGCCACACTCGTCACCGGGCGACAGCACTTCGTCCTGTCGATCCAGATGATCAGGCAGTGGTTTGCGGCTGTGTTTGCGCTTGGTGGGTTTGTCCGTCTCGTCAGCATCAACGGCGTTGGAACCGGCTTCGTTCTTCTGCTCTGCCGCCGCTGCTTCGATCTCTTCGTCGCCCTGAAGGTCTAAAGCCAGCTGGTCCATACTCTCGGATTTGGAGCCAAACCGCGCCTTGCGGTGGTCGTGCAGCTCAGCCTTCAGCTTCTCGTTTTGATATGTCAGAGACTGAACCTCGGCCATCAAAAGCTCGCTGACAGCCCGCAGTTCAGCGGGGTCTTCAGGCAGGGGTTTGAGGGCGTCCAACATGGGTAACTTATACCGGATCATCCGCTGAGGGGGAACGCAAAACCGGGCAAACCTCATGTTTTGTTGGGCTCTATCCTGTCCGCAATGGTCGCCATGTCTTCTGCGGTGTCCGCCAATCGATCCCTTCCAACAGCATCGACAATTGCGACGGGCTCAGGCTGACCTTGCCCTTTTTGGCCGCAGGCCAGACAAAGCGTCCCCGTTCCAACCGCTTGGTAAACAGGCAGGCTCCCTGGCTGTCCCACCAAATGATTTTGAGTAAATCCCCACGCCGCCCGCGGAACACAAACATGTGCCCCGAATACGGGTCTTCGGCCAGAACCTGTTCCGCCTGAGCAGCCAGCGTGTTGAATCCTCGCCGCATGTCCGTCACCCCGGCGGCCAGCCACACCCGCGTGTTGCTCGGCACCGGGATCATGTCGTCAGCCCTTCGATCAAAGCCAGAACTGCCGAAAGCGCCGTCGCGCCTTCAACCAAAATACGCCGACCGTCCGACAGTGTGATGTCTACACGGTGTGCGCAGAGCGGTGCGTTGATGGAGGTGGTCGTGGTCGTGGTCGGCAGGTGGGGTGCGGTTGGCGCAGATGCCACCCCTTCAATCTCGACAGGCAGGAATGTGGGCGTGTCTTCTGCGACATCACCTTCGGCGCAATCCGGTGCAAACCGGGGTTCACGCAGCCACTTATGGATCAAATTGGCGTTCATCGCATAACGCCGCCCAACCTGCGCTACCGACACGCCCGACGCGCGCGTTTGTCCGCAGATCGATATCTTCTCCTCATCCGACCAGAACCGCTTCTTCTGACCCTTCTTCCCAGCCATAACCAACCTCAAGATGTCCAC
>PIVL01000988.1 GCA_003354145.1 Paracoccaceae bacterium | reverse complement strand
GGCAAGGTATCAACACCGATCTGATTGCCAAGGATCGCCAACTGCTCCATCGCGGCAGGGCGGTTGGTATCCAATGACGCCATCAATACCCGTTTGCCGTCGCGGTCTTTCAGGCGTTTGGACAACTTCGCCGTGGTTGTGGTTTTACCAGAGCCTTGCAGGCCAACCATCAGGATCGGGGCCGGGGGCGTGTCGATCTTCAGTGGGCCGGGGTCTTCGCTGCCTTGCAATACATCGATCAGCGCATCATGGACGATCTTGACGACCTGCTGACCGGGAGTAACCGATTTGGTCACGGCTTGACCTGTGGCCTTGTCCTGCACAGCCTTGACGAAATCACGGGCAACGGGCAGCGAAACATCGGCCTCAAGCAGCGCCACGCGCACTTCGCGCAGGGCGGTTTTGACGTCGCCTTCGGACAGCGCACCTTGTTTTGTTAGTCGATCAAAGACGCCAGACAGGCGTTCGGACAGATTCTCAAACATGGGCCAGTGGCCTCCTGCATCGGTTACATGTGTTGGCCTTATGTGGGGACCAACCGTCGAATACGCAAATGCCCCCACGGGCGTAACACGCTGGTGGGGGTCGATCCCCGAACATGCCGGGGACCGGAAGATATAATACTTCCGGATGTTGTGCGCGATTTAGGCGTTCGGCGTGCCCGAGTCAAGCCG
>PIVL01000987.1 GCA_003354145.1 Paracoccaceae bacterium | reverse complement strand
TCAACTTTGAGCAAATGGTTGAGTACCTTTCCGATGAGCCTCGACACTTTTGAGACCGGCTATGGGACGGCGGAGGATCTAAGCTGTTCAAATCCGTCGAGTTTTTGCTTGAATCACTTCATGAAAAAAATTCTGGAGCGATTTTGTAAAAGGGTGTCAAAATGAAATATGGGATTTCAGTGACCCACCCATGACCCATTCATGAGCCATCTCGGTCAGTTATGGTCGTCATACCGCCAAACTAAGCCTATCAAGCCACGATGAGACCTTCCTAAGTGTCTCATAGAGGTTGTATGAGCTTGGTATGGCTTGGGTAGGCATCTGGGAGGCTCTATGGCACGTTTGAGGACTTTGACCTCTGGACCTCCAGATGGCCATTTTGGACCTCCAAATGGCCATTTGGAGGTGCAGAAGCAAATTTTCTTCGAATGAATGAAAAGTAACTTTCCGGTGGGCTATGACACTTTTGAGACCGGCTATGGACAGCTGAGGACCTAGGCTATTCAAAACCGTTGAGTTTTTGATCATATGGCATGTGTTGTAGAGTATTCAATCCGATAAACGAAAAAAACTAGAAAAATGGGGACTCAGAAAATGGTCAAAAATGGGTGGTCCTATTTTCATTTGACTGTGCTTAAAATTTTTTTGACAATTGGTACACCCAAAAACTCAAC
>PIVL01000133.1 GCA_003354145.1 Paracoccaceae bacterium | reverse complement strand
TGGATATCCGGCATGGCAACCGCAGCGACGGTGCTGCTGTGCTATCCGATGGCCTACTTCGTGGCCTTCCATGTTCATCGCAACAAGATGATGTGGATCGTCCTGATGACGCTTCCGTTCTGGACCAGCTATCTGCTTAGGGTTTTCGCCTGGAAAGTGGTGTTGGGTTATGATGGCGTTATCAATTCGGCCTTGTTGAGCATTGGGTTGATCCAAGCACCTCTTGAGTTTCTTCTTTACAGCCAGACCGCCGTGATCATCACGCTTGCCCATGCCTGGGCGGCGTTTGCCATTCTACCTATGTATGTCTCGCTTGAAAAAATCGACAGGTCGCTGTTAGAGGCGGCCACCGATCTTGGCGACGGTCCGGTGATGCGATTTCTCAGGATCACGCTGCCGCTGTCACTGCCGGGGGTGATTTCGGCCACCCTGCTGATCTTCATTCCAACGACCGGCGACTATATCACGCCTGCGCTGCTGGGCGGTCCTGATGGCATGATGATTGGGAACCTGATCCAAAAGCAATTCGGTGCGGTGAATAACTGGCCCATGGGGGCTGCACTGGCGATCATCCTGATGTTGTTAATCGCAGTGATTGCATTGGGCTTCATGTTCACAACCAATTTCGTCAGAAAGCGGATATCATGAAATCTGATACCTATATCAAGCGCTCAAACAGGCCGCTCCAGTTTTATGCGGTTTTGTTTCTGATCGTCCTTTATGTCCCGGTGCTTTTTCTGCCGCTGTTCAGCTTCAACGACTCAATCTATGTCAGTTTTCCGCTGAAAGGGTTCACGTTTCAGTGGTACCTGGAGCTTCTGGATCGTGAACCGGTCTGGGCCTCTTTGATGAACAGCATCAAAGTCGCGGTGACCACATCAATCATCGCCACGGGTTTTGGTATATTTGCCGCCAAGGCGATCACCCGCTACCGATTGCCGGGCCGCGGCCCGGTCGTTGGGTTCATCATGTTGCCACTGGTCGTACCAGGAATCATTCTCGGGGTCGCGCTTTTGGTGCTCATCAGCCAGCTGGGGATACGCCTGTCGCTTTATACCGTGACGGCCGGCCATGTCATCGTCTGTTTGCCCTTCGCCATCGCGACCCTGATCCCGCGATTTGAGGGGTTTGACAAATCGGTCGAAGAGGCCTCGGCCGACTTGGGGGAAAACGCCTGGTGGACCTTCTGGCGCGTGACCTTCCCGATTGTTTTCCCAGGTATCCTGGCCAGCCTGCTGCTGACGTTCACTGTCTCGTTTGACGAATTCATAATGGCCTTTTTCCTAAGCGGAACCGACGCGACCTTGCCGATATATATCTGGGGCCAGCTTCGGTTCCCGCAGGCGTTCCCTTCGATCCTTGCAATGGCGTCAATCATCCTCGTCGTATCGTTCATACTGGTCTTCCTGGGGCAGTGGATCAACCGTGACGCCCAATCTGAATCTCTCGAAAGCACGAAAAACACATGACGCAAGATAACGCCTTCATATCTATTCGGCACGTCAACAAGTTCTTTGGCAGTTTCCAGGCGATCAAGAACGTGTCCATGGACATCGGTCATGGTGAGTTTTTCTCGCTGCTTGGCCCCTCTGGTTGCGGCAAGACCACCCTGTTGCGAATGCTGGCGGGTTTTGAGGCAGTCAGTTCGGGTGAAATTTATATTGACGGACAGCCCATGTCTGGCGTGGCGCCGCACCACCGGCCGGTAAATATGGTGTTTCAGAACTACGCGATCTTTCCCCATCTCAATGTGCGCGACAACATCGCCTATGGCCTGCGCAAACTGAAACTGTCGCGCTCCAATCGCAATGAGATGGTCGACGAGATGCTGGAGCTGATCAAGCTGCCGGAATACGGTGATCGCAAGGCCACGCAACTGTCCGGTGGGCAACGTCAGCGGATAGCACTGGCGCGCGCGCTGATCCTGAAACCCAAGGTTTTGCTGCTGGACGAACCGTTGGGCGCACTTGATAAGAAACTGCGCGAACAGATGCAGCTGGAGCTGCGCGCGCTGCAAAGAACCGTGGGCATCACTTTTGTCTTCGTGACCCACGATCAGGAGGAAGCGCTGACGCTTTCAGACCGGATCGCGGTGATGTCTGAAGGGCGCGATTTGCAGGTCGATACCCCTACCCGGCTGTACGAAAACCCGGTGAACAGCGAAGTGGCCAGCTTTATAGGGACCATGAACTTTTTTGATGGCGTTGTGACGTCAATCAAAGGCGACACAGTGGTGATCAAGGTTGACGGGCTGGGTGAAGTTTCGGCACCGGCAGGCAAGGTGTCACTGCTGGCAGGAGATAGCGTAAGCGTCGCTATCCGGCCGGAAAAGTTCTCGCTGACCGACGAGAAACCCGATGACGTGCAATATTGCGTCAAGGGGCATCTGGACAACGCGGCCTATCTGGGCGAGCGCAGCCATTATTACGTCAGGGTTGAAGGGGTTTCGCAACCCGTCGCTGTGTCCGCACAAAATCGTAACCGCACCGGAGAGGCAGAAGATCGCAAACGCCCGGTCTGGTTAGGCTGGGACAGCGCCGCTGTTGTTGTTCTGAAAGACGACTAAATGATACGTACTGTACGCGTGAAACAGAAACCCGGATATGAAGTTTTGAACATGGCTCAGACAGATTCTGACAAAACTGGCCCCAAGAAACCCAGAACCGCCTCTAAAGAAGTGCGGCGGCAACAGCTTATCAACGCCACCATCGACAGCATTGCCAAAAACGGTTTCGCCGGAGCCACGATGACCACGGTTACCCGCGCTGCGGGCCTGTCGATCGGACTGGCCAATTTCCACTTTAATTCCAAGCAGAACATGTTTGAGGAAACCCTGCGGTTTCTGGCCACAGAACATCAGAACCATTGGAAGAAGAGCTTTGAGAAAGCCAATCTTGCCCCCAAATCGAAGCTGCTGGCCATCGTAGCGGCGCATTTCCACCCGAGTATATGCAATCGTAAAAAAATCGCGGTCTGGTACGGGTTTTTTGGCGAGGCAAGCGCGCGCGCGTCTTACCGGAACTTTGTCAATGAGATCGACTCCGAGCGCCGCGATGTGTCGGTTGACCTGTGTCGTCAGATTATTCAGGAGGGTGGCTACAAAAATCTCGATCCGGTTGACGTCGCTTTCACACTAGAAGGGCTGTACGACGGTTTCTGGCTCAACATCCTGATGTATCCCGGAGAGTTCACGCGCTTTGACGCCATGAAACGCGTTCAGGAATACCTGTCGCAAATCTTTCCAGAACATTACGAGCGACCGCTCCCAAAAGACAGCAAGGACTAACCAGTGCCCAGAGGTCCACGTTATAACGTCCTGTTTGAACCGGTTAAGATTGGTCCTGTCACCGCCAAGAACAGGCTCTACCAAGTGCCGCATTGTAACGGCATGGGGCATCTGTACCCGTCCAGCTGGATTGAAATGCGCCGGATCAAGGCCGAGGGCGGTTGGGGTGTCGTCAATACCGAAGAGGTTGAAATCAGCCACACATCAGAACTCAGCCCGATCCCCGAGGGGCGGCTTTGGGATGACAGTGACATTCCGCTTCTGGCCCGAATGGCGGATGCAGTACATGAATATGGCGCGCTGGCCGGGATAGAGCCTGCGTATCTGGGCGGTGCGGCGTCGAATAACTATAGCCGAGAAATCCCGATGGGCGTGTCCGCGCGCCCGATTGATTTGCTAGAGCCAATCCAGACACGCGCCATGGACAAGGCTGATATCAAGGCGTTTCGCAAGATGCATGTCGATGCGGCCATCCGCAGCAAGAAAGCCGGATTTGACATCGTCTATGTATATTGCGGTCACGACATGACGACCCTGGTGCAATTTCTGTCGCGCCGCAACGACCGGTCAGATGAGTATGGCGGAGCGTTGAAAAACAGGGTTCGCCTGATCCGCGAGGTTCTTGAGGACACCAAAGAGGCCATCGGGGACACCTGCGCCGTCGCAATCCGCTTTGGCGTCGAAGAACTGAAAGGGTCGGCCGGGCTGACCAGTGAGGGCGAAGGGCGCGAGGTGGTAGAGTTGCTGGCCGACCTGCCGGACCTGTGGGACGTGAATGTATCCGGCTGGCCAAATGACAGCGCAACCTCGCGGTTTGCGGCAGAAGGGTTTCAGGACAGCTATACTTCTTTCGTCAAGAATGTGACCAACAAGCCGGTTGTCGGTGTCGGTCGCTATACCTCGCCTGATGCGATGGTTTCGCTTGTCAAAAACGGTCATCTTGATCTGATCGGTGCCGCACGGCCTTCGATTGCCGACCCGTTTCTGCCGAATAAGATCAAAGAAGGCCGGATCGAGGATATTCGTGAATGTATCGGCTGCAACATGTGTGTGACCGGGGATTTTCTGGCAACGCCGATGCGATGTACGCAAAACCCGACAATGAGCGAGGAATGGCGCAGGGGCTGGCACCCCGAAAAGATTGCCAAGCGTAAATCCAACGAGACCGTTCTGGTTGTTGGGGGTGGCCCCGCCGGACTGGAGGCAGCACGGGCACTGGGGCAGCGGGGTCATTCCGTGACGCTGGCCGAGGCTGGAACTGAAACAGGTGGGCGTGTCGCGATTGAAAGCCGCCTGCCCGGGCTTTCGCAATGGCGTCGGGTGGCTGACTACCGGCAATACCAGATTAGCCAGATGGCCAATGTCGAGGTCTATTATGACAGCCGCTTGACAGCAGAACAGGTTTTGGAGTTCGGAGCGGATCACGTGGTACTGGCCACCGGATCGAAATGGGCACATCACGGCATCGGGCGGCATAATCACGACCCGATCCCGATAGCTGACGGTGCGGTGGTTCTGACACCGGACGAGATTGCCGCGGGCACAATTCCCGATGGGCCGGTCGTCGTGTTTGATGACGATCACTATTACATGGGCGGGGTAATGGCCGAAAAACTGCGGCTCCAGGGGCTGGATGTGACCTATGTCACCCCTTTGTCGGATGTGTCGCACTGGACCCACAACACGATGGAGCAGGAAAGAATTCAGACCCGCCTGATCGAGCTGGGCGTCAAGATCATCCCCCTTCACAATCTTGCATCCATCGAACCCGGCCACGTTGAACTGGCATGTGTCTTTACCGACTCAAAGCTGACGCTGGCATGTAAATCGCTTGTGATGGTGACCATGCGCGAGGCAGAAGATGCGCTTTACCACGCCCTGAACCATGTCCTGACGGCAAACACCCAAAGCGGCCCAAAAACCGTGACCCGCATAGGCGATTGCCTTGCACCTGGTACCATCGCCGCTGCGGTCTATTCCGGACACCGCTATGCCCGCGAATTGGGCGAACCCCTGCCCGAGGGGGTTCCTTTCCGCCGCGAAAAAATTGCCCTGGCCGCTGACTGATAACGACGATCGGAGAATACCATGAGCCGCGATCCACGATATGACATCCTGTTCGACCCCATCCGGATCGGGCCGGTCACGGCAAAGAACCGGTTCTATCAGGTGCCCCATTGCACCGGAATGGGCTGGCTGCGTCCGCGCATGCTGGCCGATATGCGAGAAATGAAGGCCGAAGGCGGCTGGGGGGTGATCTGTACGGAATATAACTCGATCCACCCAAGTTCGGATGACCTGACAAGTGCTTCGGCCTCGCTTTGGAATGACAGCGATATTCGGGCGCACGCGCTGATGACCGAAAAGGTTCACGCGCATGGGGCGCTGGCGGGGGCCGAGCTGTGGTATGGCGGGATCCGAACCGCAAACATGCTGACGCGTGAGGTCCCGATGGACCTTACCAGCTTTCCCAACTCTGCGGGCCATCCGTTTCAGACCCGCGCAATGGACAAATCCGACATTCGCATGTTTCGCCACTGGCACCGCAAAGCAGCCTTACGAGCCAAAGAGGCAGAGTTTGACATCGTCTATGTCTACGCAACCCATGGGTACCTGATTTCGAACTTTCTGGACCCGAGGATCAACACGCGCGGCGATGAATATGGCGGCTCGCTTGAGAACAGAACCCGACTGGTGCGCGAGCTGATCGAGGAAACCAAAGAGGCAGTGGGTGATCGTTGCGCGGTTGCCGTCCGTTTTGCGGCGGACGAGAAAATCGGCGAAGATGGTGTTCCGATCCACGGTGAGCGGCGTGAAATGTTTGAGATGCTTGCTGAAATGCCAGACCTCTGGGACATCAACATCGCCGACTATTCGCTCGAGATGGGGGTGTCGCGTTTCGTCAAAGAGGCCCCACTGGAACCCTACATGGATTTCGTGAAATCTGTGACCACCAAACCGGTCGTGACGGTGGGCCGCTTTACCTCGCCCGACACAATGGTCAGCCAGCTGAAACGCGGTGTCGTCGATATGATTGGTGCGGCGCGCCCGTCGATCGCCGACCCGTTTCTGCCGAAAAAGATCGAAGAAGGTAGGATTGATTCCATCCGCGAATGCATCGGCTGCAATATCTGCTATTCAGGCGATACAATCGGCGTGGCGATCCGCTGCACCCAGAACCCGACAATGGGCGAGGAATGGCGCAAGGGCTGGCATCCTGAAAAGATCGAAGACAAAGGATCAGACGGCAAGGTTCTGGTCGTCGGCGCGGGACCGACCGGGCTGGAGGCCGCCCGTGCCCTTGGGGCACGCGGTTACGATGTCATGCTGGCCGAGGCCGCGCGGAATCTTGGTGGCCGTGTCACGCGTGAATGTGCCCTGCCCGGGATGAGCGAATATGTCCGCGTACGCGCCTATCGCGAACAGGAACTGGTGAACATGCCGAATGTCGAGGTGTTCCGCGAAAGTGCGCTAACGGCAGAGGATGTTTTTGCGACAGAGGTAGATCACGTGGCAATTGCCACCGGTGCCACATGGCGCCGCGAACGGTTCAACGGCGAAGTCTATGTTTCCATAGCCTCCGAAGGCACGTCGCCTGAAATCCTGACTCCGGATGATATCATGGACGGCAAACTGCCCAGAGGGCCGGTTCTGGTCTATGACGAAGACGGCTATTATATGGGAGGTGTGATCGCCGAGCGCCTGCAAGAGGCTGGCCTGACGGTCACGCTGGCAACACCATCGGACCAAATATCGCATTGGGCGGGGAAGACATCCGAGCGCTGGCGGGTGCGCACGCATCTTATGAAACTGGGAGTTAAGACCATCGTGTCCCACAACCTGACCTCGTTTGACGGTGAAACAGCGAGCCTTTGCTGTGAATATTCCGGGGCGGCACTGCCTTTGTCGGTAAGCTCGGTTGTTATGGTCACGCAGCGCACACCCAACGACGGGCTTTATCGGGACATTCTTGCCCGCGTTGATGGCAAGGTTGATGAGCTGCCCTTCACCCTGAAGCGGATCGGCGATTGCGAGGCCCCGGCCATCATCGCGGCGGCCATCTATGCCGGGCACAAATACGCCCGCGAGCTGGATACAGTGGTTGATCTTGACGAACCCCTGAAACACGACCGGGTTGATGTGGGGGACCTCCCCTTCAGCGAGATATAGGAGGTCGACGATATGGCCTCTGCCCCCGCCCCGACGCAGGCCTACCTTGAGACGCTGCTGCTCTATTACGAGGAGGAGGTTGAGGGAGAAGCCTATTTTGCGACGCTGGCAGATTTGGCGCAACGATCCGATCACCGCGACAAGCTGAATTTGCTGGCCAGGGTGGAAAACCACGCCGCAGGCATCACCTTTCCTCTTATCCAAAAATACGCGCTGAGGCCCAGAAGCAATGCGACCCTGTCCCGGTCAGGGCAGGATCAGGCCAGCGCCGTATTAAAACCGTGGGGTGATCTTGTGGCGGATATGGCGCGAACATTTCCCGGCTATGTCGATGATTTCCTGCGGCTAGAGGCGATGGCCCCGCCCCAGGACCTGCCGCGCCTGAAACTGCTGACGGAGCATGAGGTTGCGGCGATCGAGTTCCTTGATCTGGAATTGTCGGGAACGCGCGATAGTGTCGCGCCGTTGCACGCCTATCTTGAGAAAGACATCTGATGAGCCGGAAACTGGGGTTCTGCATGGCAATGTTGAGTGCTGTCGCGTTGATCGGCATGATCTGGCTTTTTGTGAGTGACAAAGCGCTAGATCCGCCAAAAGTCATGAACCAGACCGAGGCCTGCGATTCCTGCTCGGCGCGCCATAAGAACCTGACGCGATTGCGCGACGCAAGAATCCCTGCCCCAATGAGGGATGAGTGATGAAGCAAAGTTTTCCCAATCTCTTCTCGCCGCTTGTTGTTGGACCGGCCAGTTTGAAGAATCGCATCTTCTCGACGGGCCACATGACCGTCATGCTGGAAAATGGAGTCCCGAGTGATGCGATGGTCGCCTACCACAAGGCCCGGGCCGAAGGTGGCGCGGGGCTGATCATCCTGGAAGCGGCGCGCGCTCATGTGTCGGGCGACAGCGGGCGGCCGGCGATCCGGGCCTATGATGATGCCTGCATCCCCGGCTACCAACGCATTGCCAGGGCCTGCCATCCCTTTGGCTGCAAGGTGTTTGCCCAGCTTTCGCATCCGGGGCGTGAAATGCCATTGGCAGCAGACGGCACATATGCCGTGGCCGTCGCCCCTTCATCCGTGCCAAACGAACGCTTTCATGTCATGCCCCGAGAGATGCCTCGGGTGTTGATTGGCGAAATCACTGACGGGTTCGAGGCCGCCGCGGGACGCATTCGTCGGGCTGGGTTGGATGGGATCGAAATTGTCGCCTCGCATGGGTATCTGATCGCCCAGTTCTTCAATGCCCGCACCAATGTCAGAACCGACGAATATGGTGGCAATTTCGAAAACCGGTTGCGGTTCGCCCGCGAAATCCTGTCTGCAGTGCGCCGTGGTGCGGGGCCGGATATGGCAGTTGGCATACGCCTGTCAGGTGAAGAAAAGGATCATGACGGGCTGGATGGTGCCGAGTGTCTTGAGATAGCACAGGCACTCGCAGCGGACGGGGTGCTTGACTACCTGAATGTGACGGCAGGCACGTCGGCAGGTCTTGCCGGGTCTATGCATATTGTTCCGGCCATGTCGTTTGAGACCGGCTATACAGCCCCCCTGGCCGCAGCAGTTCGCGCAAAAACAGACATTCCTGTATTTGTGGCTGGGCGGATCAACCAGCCCCAGATAGCCGACGAGATACTGGCATCCGGGCAGGCCGACATGTGCGGCATGACGCGCGCGATGATTGCCGACCCCTTAATGGCGCAAAAGGCCAAGGCCGGTAATTCTGACGATATCCGCGCCTGCGTGGCCTGCAATCAAGCCTGCATCGGTCACATGCTGAACGGCTATCCGATCTCTTGCATTCAGCGCCCCGAAACCGGCAGGGAACTTGAGTTCGCCAATCGAATACCGGCAAAATCGCCGCGCCGGGTCATGGTGGTGGGTGGCGGCCCCGCCGGTATGAAAGCTGCGGCCGTCGCGGCCGAGCGGGGCCATGAGGTAACGCTTTTCGAGGCCGGGACAGCGCTGGGAGGACAAGTAGCGCTTGCGCAGCTTTTACCGGGGCGGGCCGAGTTCGGGGGCGTGACGCAGAACCTTTCCCGCGAGGCCAGGGCAGCCGGAGTTACGGTTGAACTTGGTGTCAGGGTAACGCGCGAACTGGTCGATCAGACCCGGCCCGATGTGGTGATCCTGGCGACCGGTGCCCTGCCCTTTATGCCCTCGATAGAAGGCGCTGAGGACGGGCATGTCGTTTCTGCCTGGCAAGTGTTGCAGGGCGAGGCGAATGTCGGATCTCGCGTTGCCATCGCCGATTGGCGCTGTGACTGGATCGGGTTGGGGTTGGCGGAACAACTGGCCCGGGATGGGTGTCATGTGCGCCTCGCGGTGAACGGAATGACGGCTGGCCAATCCATCCCGCAATATGCCCGGGATAAATGGCTGGGAGACCTGCACCGCCTTGGGGTCGAGGTCATTCCTTATGCGCGCCTTTTTGGGGCCGACCAGGACAGTGCCTACTTCCAGCACACCCTGAACGGCGACCCCATCGTGCTTGAGGGCATCGACACTATCGTCACCTCGCTTGGGCACCAGCCCGTAACGGTGCTGGGTGACGATCTTGGCAATTGGGATGGGGACATTCACATGATCGGGGACTGCCTGTCGCCACGAACAGTAGAAGAGGCCGTACTGGAAGGTCTCAGGGTTGGCTCGCGAATATGACCGCACCCATCCCCAAACAGCGGGGAAACCCCTGCGCAACAAAGCATTCAGATGAGGAGCAAAGAAGATGACGGACGCAACACAGGCAGCCACCCGAGACCTGCAGGATATGGACAGGCATTTCCTACATCCGTGGGAGGACGTCACCGCCATCGGAGCCGAGGCCAGAACAGTCATCACACATGGCGAAGGGATCTATGTCACCGACAGTGACGGCAACCGGATGATCGATGGCCCCGGCGGAATGTGGTGCGTGAATGCGGGTTACGGACGCGAAGAAATTGTCGAGGCGGTTGCTGCACAAATGCGTGACTTGCCTTATTTTTCCCCTTGGTCGGCAACAGCCTCTCCAGCGGCAATCCTGGCTGAAAGGCTGGCCTCAATTGCCCCGGGTGACCTGAACAACGTCTTTTTCACCACCGGCGGATCAACAGCGGTGGATTCCGCCCTTCGATTTGCGTTCTTCTATAACAACTGCCTTGGCCGGCCTGAGAAAAAGCATATCATCGCCCGCGTTGGTGCCTATCACGGCAGCACCTATCTGTCGGCTTCCTGCTCGGGCAAGATGCTGGAAAAGACCAATATGGATATGGTCGAGGACCGCGTGCACCTTTTGCCAAAACCCAACCCGGCCGAGCGTCCCGACGGAATGTCCGTTAAGGCGTTTTGCGACGAAAAAGTCGCGGACCTTGAAAACAAGATACTGGAACTTGGCCCCGACAAAGTAGCCGCCTTCATCGCCGAGCCGGTTCTGGCATCCGGTGGCGTGATCATCCCGCCTGAAGGCTATTTCAAACGGTGTCACGAAATCTGTCGAAAACATGATGTTCTGTTCATCGCCGACGAGGTGGTGACAGCATTTGGTCGGCTGGGGCACTATTTCGCCAGCAAGGATGTCTTTGGCGTCGAACCGGACATGATCACCACCGCCAAAGGCCTGACCTCCGGCTACCTGCCCATGGGGGCATTGTTCATCTCGGATCGCCTGATTGGCAACATCAAGGCGGTCGGAAATTCTGCAAAAGGGTTCTTCAGCGGGTTCACCTATTCGGGGCACCCCGTCGCGGCGGCTGCGGCTCTGGCCAATCTTGATATATTTGAACGCGACGGGCTGCTCGGCCATGTGCAAAAAACGGCCCCCTACTTTGAAAAACGCCTGCGAGAACTGGCAGATATTGCTGTCGTCAGCGAGGTCAGGGTCAAGGGATTGATGGCCGGGGTAGAGTGCTGCCTTGATCCTGACCACCCAGACGAAGATCGGGATACCGATTTTTTGCTGGATGTCGATCAGATCTGCCAGCAGAACGGGCTCTTGCTGCGACCGGTCTACGCCACAGCGGTCATGTCTCCGCCCCTGACGATCACCGAGAACCAGGTAGATGATCTGACGGCTATATTACGGCAGGGACTGGAAGCGGCATCGGCGCGGTAGCGGTTCAAACTTATTCATCCGCAGCCGCCCATGCGTGCACCGCACTGATTAGC
>PIVL01000986.1 GCA_003354145.1 Paracoccaceae bacterium | reverse complement strand
CGGGTCGCCTAACGATCTGGTGAAGTCAACCATCCCGCTGGTCGGAGAAAAGTGAAAACAGCTCGGATCGTGCTGTACCAGATGGCAGGTGGGGTTCTGTTCCAGTTCGCCACTTAAAATACCTGCGTGGATCAGTAGATTACGCAGACCTTTGCGCGCGATTGCCACGCTTTGGGACGTGCTGCGTCCACCGCCACAAAGTTCGGTGGTGACAAAGGTTTTACCCATTGCTTCAGCGGCGCCGTCATACATGCCAAATGAATCAATTTCGAGCATCTGCATGCTGAACGGCGCGTTGAAGGCATCGCGCGCCGCACTACAGCGGGCCTCTTGTGCTTTGTCATCCAGTACATGGGACGCTGCAAACGGAAGAAAATCCAGCGTGCTGCCCCCGGAATGGAAATCCAGTACAACGTCTGCCATTGGCAAAAGATACCGATGAAAATAGTCAGCGATTTTCTCAGTGATCGTTCCGTCTGGCCGCCCCGGAAAGGCCCGGTTCATATTGCCGCCATCAATGGGAGAAGTGCGTTTGCCAGCCACAAAGGCAGGCATGTTCATGAACGGGATCAGTATTACCCGACCGGTCATATCCTTTGCATCAAGGTTCGCGGCAAGCTCAACCAGCGCAAGCGGACCTTCGTATTCGTCACCATGGTTGGCCCCGGTGATCAG
>PIVL01000985.1 GCA_003354145.1 Paracoccaceae bacterium | reverse complement strand
AAAACACGGATTTCCGACAACCCGAAAACACAACCAACAATGAGTCCATGTCCCCTGTTTTGGTCTCAGAAAGGGCGCGGTTTGCGGGCCGATTTCGGGTGCCTTTTTGAGAGTCACAAACGGTATTCAAAGTTGGGCCACGCAATATAAATCACGAAGGGGGGCCATTTCTGGTGCCAAATGCTGGTTCCAGTTTGGGCACCACAAAACGGCACCACAAAATGCAAAAAAGATTGAACCGAAGCTAGCCCAGCTCAGCAAAGCACAGTCGGTTTATTGTTCGTGGTTGGCGGAAAAAGCGTGCTTTTTGGCACCAGTGTTAGGGGCTTGAAACTTGACCAGGATGGGACACATGGTTGAGCACGCCAATAAGCTTACTCCCTGCTCGGGCACGCTTTTCCTGCTCTTCTCTGCTCATCTTTGCTCCTCTCTGCTCATCTTTGCTCCTCTCTGCTCCTCCCTGCTCCTCTCTGCTCCTCTCTGCTCCTCTGTGCTCTTCCTCGCTCCTCCCTGCTCCTCTCTGCTCCTCCCTGCTTCTCCCTGCTTCTCCCTGCTCCTCCCTGCTCCTCTATGCTCCTCTCTGCTCCTCTCTGCTTCTCCCTACTCTTCCTTCCTTTTTCCTTGTCTTTTCCTCTTCTCCTATGCTCTGCTCTTAAACTCTCCTGCTCTTCTCCTG
>PIVL01000984.1 GCA_003354145.1 Paracoccaceae bacterium | reverse complement strand
CGGGGGTCCGCGAGCGCGCGCTCTTTCCTCCCTCTCGCCCGTGTCCCCGGCGTCTCCCATTCGCTCGCTCGCCCTCGCCGCATGACCGCGCCCTGTTCTCTGTCCCGCGCGGCCCCCCGTCTCGCCCGTATCCGTGCGTGCGCGCGCCGCGCCGCTCTCATACCCGCATCTCGGCGTCGCTCGTCGGCTCGTGTCCGCAGAGCTGCCGCATCAGCATCATCGGCGACGCGTCCTTCCCGTCGGTGGACGCGTACACGTGGCCCTCGCTCACCGGCACATGCGGGAAGTGTCGCCGGAACATCTCGCGCAACAGCAGCGGGAAGCGGCACCCCGTCGTCCGGATGACCAGCCCGCTCAGGCATGCCAGCATCCGCCGCGTGCCCATCCCCCAGTACGCGTGCGCGAGCAGCTCCTCCGTGTCGTGCCGCACCACCTCGATCGCCAGCCGCGTCGATCGGCACTCTCTCCAGAAGTGCTGTGCGTACTTCGTCCGCACGACGGTGCCCTTGTGGTACGCGACGCGCAGCCGGTGCTCGTCCGTGCACGCCAGTCGCGTCACGAAGAAGTGCTCCGGGTACGACTCGTCGCACTGTTCGGTGTTGATGAACGGCACCGACACGAGGTGCGAGAGGTGCTGCGCCTTTGTGGCCGCCTGCGGGCGCGACGCGCCGAGCGT
>PIVL01000132.1 GCA_003354145.1 Paracoccaceae bacterium | reverse complement strand
TCGCAACTGTTGCCGGTAACTTCGGTGATTTTGGTTTTGGTCTGGCTTACTCGGATAACGATGGCAAAAACAGCGCCGCTCGTATCAATGGTAGCTACACCTTTGGTGGCGGCACAACAATCACTGGTTTCTACACAGGCCTTACAAGTAGTTCAGCGGTTATTAATCACTCAGTGACCTCCCCAGATGGTCTCATAACACAAGACTTCACTACCAGCATGGACGATGCCTACGGCATCGGCTTCACCCACTCCTTGGGTGGCGCGGTTCTGGCCGGTGGTTATGCACGTGGCTTTGACGGCAACGACGTTGCAGACTTTGGTGTTCGCTTTAACTTCTAAGCCGACACTTATTACGACATGAATTTGGGCAGGCCTTTGGGTCTGCCCTTTTCTTTTGTGGCATTCTGATGTTTTGCTGGGCCAACATTAATACGAGGGCCAAATGTCACTGGATGAAATAAACACCCGAATTGCTGCCGCCGAGGTCGCCGCCGGACGTGACGCCGGGACTGTCTGTCTGATTGCGGTTTCTAAGGTACAACCAAATGAGCGGGTCAGATCAGTTCTTGATCAGGGTCATCGCATATTCGGAGAAAACCGCATTCAGGAAGCGGCGGGTAAGTGGCCTGAATTCCGCACGCAATATGACGGCATTGACCTGCATCTGATCGGACCGTTGCAAACCAACAAAGCACGCCAGGCGATGGAATTGTGCAATGCGATTCATTCGCTGGATCGCCCAAAGCTTGCCAATACGTTGGCGCGATTGGCGCAGGAACGCGGTGACTGTCCTGATCTGTTTATTCAAGTTAACACTGGGGAAGAACCGCAAAAGGCCGGGATTTTACCGGGTGATGCAGATGATTTTATCAAGGAATGTCAAAAGCTTGACCTGCCAATTCACGGCCTGATGTGCATCCCGCCGGTAGATGAAGAACCGTCATTGCATTTTGCATTGCTGGCCAAATTGGCAGCGCGCAATGGGTTGGATGGATTGTCGATGGGTATGAGCAGCGACTTTGAATCCGCCATAGCGTTGGGCGCAACCCATGTGCGTATTGGGTCAGCGATATTTGGAGAGCGAGTCGCGTCTTAGGGCACGCGTGGGTTTTCACCCACCCTACGTCACAATCAAACGTGTGTTCTTAACGATCCGTTGGGTCAACCACCACAAATGGTCGCGGCGCAGGGCCACGCAGCCTTCGGTTGGATAGCCGGGTCTGCGCCACTGATGTATAAAGATAGCCGAGCCACGACCAGGTACCGAATTGGGCCAGTTCCAGTCAGTCAGGATCACCAGATCATATAGCGGATCGGCACGGCGCATCCGTTCATGACTGTGGTCATAAGGTGCGCGCACAAGTTGGTTATAGTCAGCGTCAGCCGGATCGTCCGACCACAGATCGCCCGGGTGTATGGGCATAGCCCAGTGCGTCGGGGGCGCAATTCGGTCGGGTCGATACATCACGCCGGTAATACGGTGGACGCCGGTTGGAGTGGCTGCGTCGCCTTCTTGTTTGGTATCTGTTTTGCCGCCTCGACCAATGGAACAGGGTAAAAGCCGACCTTGAAACCTTAGCCCCATACTTGTCAAAACCATATCCTGAGGTGTCAAAACAGGTGCCCTGATTTGCTGGCTTTGGTGGCAAGATATTCCTGATTATGGGAAGTTTTGCCAACTTGCAACGGGACGCGATCAACAACGCTAATTCCGGATTTCTCCATCATTTCGATCTTGGCTGGATTGTTTGTCAGCAAGTTCACAGATGAAAAACCCAATGATTTCAATATGTCAGAACCTAGCCGGAAATCTCTTTCGTCATCTTCAAAGCCTAACCGGTGATTGGCCTGGACTGTATCGAAACCTTGATCCTGCAGGCTATAGGCGCGCATTTTGTTGGCCAGCCCGATGCCGCGCCCCTCTTGGTTGAGATATAACAAAACCCCAGCTCCAGCTTCTCCCATTTGGGCCAGGGCGGCGCGCAACTGCGGGCCACAATCGCATTTCAAACTGCCCATCAGATCGCCTGTGAAGCAGGCGGAATGCAGTCGGGTCAATACCGGCCTGTCGCGATCTGGGCGGCCAATTTCAATGGCGTAATGCTCCTCGCCGCCATCCTTGGGGCGATAGACATGCAAGCGCCCTGCCTCGGATACCTCCATCGGCAGGCGGGCGCTGATGACTTCGCGGAGCGGGCTGCGGTCGGTCATTTTGGCAGCTGCGAGCCTATAGTCGATTGCGGTCAAAGCTTGGGCTGTCGCAAAGCCTGTTCCATCCGAAATCGGTACAATCACCGCCGCCGGCAATAGCCGCGCGGATTTGGTCAGCCACAGCGCTAGCCGGTGCAAATCGGCAGGTCCTTCGCGCTCAGCAGCGAGCGGGCCCTTCATAGGGGCCCGTAAATCATCGGCAGGATCTGCGATGGACAAAATCCAGTTCAGCCCGGCATCAGATGGCAATAACACCCGTGCCAGATCTCCGTCATAAGCCCGTGCCTTAAGCGTTTCAGCCCGGCGTGATGTAATGGCAATTACCGGCTGCCCAGGCAGCGTGCGCAGATGATCAAGACGATCTGAATTCAGGGTTTCTATTGCCAGCGCAAGCACCGAATCTGTTCCATCGGTCAGAACAACAGGCAGTCCCATGCGCAAATCAGCCCGCGCACGAGCCAGAAATTCGGTAATGTCCGGCTTAAGGCTCATGTGATAAATCCAGTTAAATTGCGTCTTCTAACTACGGGTTTTTGCAGGAATGTGAAACATTTCCCCTGTGACAGACACGTCAGCGTGACACAATAATACAATTTCTTGTCAATTGCCGCGTGTGCCCACATGTCTATTGAACAGAAACAAGGAGAACACTATGTCCCAGGTCAAAAAAATACTGCTGGTGGATGATGATGACGACCTGCGTGATGCGTTAAGCGAACAGTTGGTAATGACCGAGGATTTCGATGTTTTCGAAGCCGATGATGGTCAGAGTGCGATGGAGCGTGCCAAAGAGGCGCTTTATGATCTGATTATCCTGGACGTTGGATTGCCTGACACCGATGGGCGCGAGCTGTGCCGCCTGATGCGCAAGCAAGGGGTGAAAGCACCGATTCTAATGTTGACGGGCCATGACAGCGATTCTGATACAATTTTGGGGCTGGATGCTGGTGCAAATGATTATGTCGCCAAGCCGTTCAAGTTCCCGGTTCTTTTGGCACGTATCCGTGCCCAGTTGCGGCAACACGAACAGTCTGAGGATGCGGTGTTTTCGCTTGGGCCATACACGTTCAAGCCGTCAATGAAGATGTTGATCACTGAAGAAGATCGCAAAATTCGTCTGACTGAAAAAGAAACCAATATCCTTAAATTCCTGTATCGCTCGACCGAGGGCGTGGTGGCCCGTGATGTGCTGCTGCATGAGGTCTGGGGTTATAATGCCGGGGTCACGACGCATACGCTGGAGACGCACATTTACCGGCTGCGGCAAAAGATCGAACCGGATCCGTCAAATGCCCGGTTGTTGGTGACTGAATCAGGTGGCTATCGGCTGGTTGCATAACGCATTGGGCGAATTCATCTGATATAGATCAAAGACTCATCGGAAAAACGAAATTAGAGTTATCTATACCCGCGCATGTCCGGGTTATGACATGCAACCTCCCTGTTGGACTGGCCGGGCCTTGTGCCCGGTCCTTTTTTTTGCACGTGTTTCGGGCTCAACTGGCATGGCGTCCCGGCTTTTGCCGCTATAGGGTGCGCCGAAACCTGATACAAATCGCGAGCGTTGTCCTATGTCTTTTACCCTTGCCACCTGGAATATTAACTCGGTTCGCCTGCGTGAACCGATTGTTTGTAAACTGCTCCAAGAACAAGGCCCGGACGTTCTGTGCCTTCAGGAATGCAAAAGCCCGGTGGACAAGATACCCACCGAGGCATTTGCCGATCTGGGCTATACATTCATCGCACGTGGGCAAAAAGGCTATAACGGCGTTGCCATCCTGTCGCGCCTGCCAATTGAGGACGTGGGTGACAAGGATTTCGCTGGGTTGGGACATGCCCGTCATGTTGCCGGACGGTTGGAAAATGGTGTTACCATTCACAATTTCTATGTGCCGGCCGGCGGAGACATACCCGACCGCGACAAGAATGAAAAGTTTGGTCAAAAGCTGGATTACCTGACCGACATGCGGGATTGGTTCCGAGAAGATAAGCCGGAAAAGGCTATCCTTGTGGGTGATTTGAACATCGCTCCACGCGAAGATGACGTCTGGAGCCATAAGAAGTTGCTAAAGGTTGTGAGCCACACGCCGATTGAGGTCGAGCATATGGCTGAAACCATGGAGGCCGGAGATTGGGTAGATGTGACCCGCGCGGATATCCCCGAAGGCCCGCTGTATAGCTGGTGGTCCTATCGTGCGCGTGACTGGTCGACCGCAGACAAAGGGCGGCGGCTGGATCATGTATGGGCGACGTCGGATATTGCAAAATCTGGCCATTCAAGCCGCGTTTTGCGTGAAGCACGCGGTTGGGAAAAGCCCAGTGATCATGCTCCGATATTCGCGACGTTTGATCTTTGATCTGAATTATAAGAATTTACCGTCAGCACTTGGATTTTGTTGCAACTGACTGCATATAAAGGCCAACCCCGAATAGGAGAATTTGGCATGATTGGACTTTCAGGCAACGACACTGCCGCCCCTGCGACAGACCTGATCAAAGACACATCTGAGGCCACATTCATGGCCGACGTGATCGAAGTTTCGGCTGACATTCCGGTCGTCGTTGATTTCTGGGCACCTTGGTGTGGGCCGTGTAAAACGTTGGGTCCGATGCTTGAAGAAGCGGTGACTGCGGCTAAAGGCGCGGTCAAAATGGTCAAACTGAACGTGGACGAGGCACAGATGATTGCCGGGCAGTTGCAAATTCAGTCTTTGCCAACGGTTTTTGCCTTTCACAAAGGCCAGCCCATTGATGGTTTTCAGGGTGCACAGCCAGCGTCTGAGATCAAAGCATTTATCGACCGCGTGATTGAAAAAACAGGTGGCGAAGCCCCGGGCGCAGGTCTGGCAGAGGCGGTCGAGGCGGCAGAATCGATGCTGGAAGAGGGCGCTGCGGTGGATGCCGCGCAAACCTTTGCGGCCATTCTGGAGGAAGAACCGGATAATGCCGCCGCTTATGGTGGGCTTGTTCGGTCCCATATTGCGCTGGACGATCTGGATCAGGCCGAGGCCATTCTCAACGGCGCATCTGCAGAAATTTCGACATCGCCGGAACTTGAGGCTGCGCATGCACAGATTGATCTTGCCAGACAAGCCGCTGATGCCGGACCGGTTGCCGAGCTTACTGCGACTGTCGAGGCCGAGCCGGATAACCATCAGGCGCGGTTCGATCTGGCGCTTGCTTTGCATGCAAATGCGCAGGTCGAAGAGGCGGTTACGCAATTGCTGGAATTGTTCCGCCGCGATCGCGAATGGAATGATGGGGCAGCGAAATCTCAGCTGTTCACGGTATTCGAGGCGCTAAAGCCCAATGATCCCATAGTGTTGAACGGTCGACGCAAACTAAGTTCGTTGATCTTTGCCTAACCGCAATTTGTCGCTAAACTCGACAAGATGATCAAACCCGCTGATTTGCCAGAAACGCTCTCGGTGTTTCCCTTGCCTGGGGCGCTTTTGCTGCCCCGGTCACGGTTGCCGCTGCAAATTTTTGAACCACGCTATCTGCAAATGGTCGAGGACGCGCTGAAAACCCGGAACAGGTTGATTGGGGTGATTCAACCCGACCCTTCTGATCCGGACGCATTACAGCAGGTCGGGTGCGCGGGCCGGATCGTACAGTTTTCCGAATCGGATGACGGGCGGCTGATGATTGTGCTGGCCGGGATTTTACGGTTCAGGATCATTGATGAAAAAGATGGGTTCTGCCCGTATCGGCGATGTAATGTCGGTTGGTCCGGATTCACGCGGGATATGAACAAGACTCCAGAGAAATTCGAATTTGACCGTGCGGGTTTTCTGGATTTGCTTGAGAGGTATTTTTCGGCGCTTCAACTGTCTGCAGATATGGACACGATTAAGGAAACCGAGAATGAAATGCTGGTCAATTCATTGTCTATGCTTTTGGAATTCCGACCAGAGGACAAACAGGCGCTGCTAGAGGCACCAACCCTTGAAAATCGAAGTAAAACACTGATGACATTGATAGAATTTGCTCTGCGCGGCGGATCGGACGAGGAGACGATGCAATGAACGATACCGAAGCCAGGTTTGACAGGCGGATGCTGGAAGTTTTGGTTTGCCCGCAAACGCAGACTGCGTTGGAATATGATGCCGAACGGCAAGAACTGGTTTCACGTTCTGCTGCGTTGGCGTTTCCGATCCGCAACGGTATTCCAGTGATGTTGATCGACGAAGCAAGAGTGCTAGGCTAGGCGGCGTCAGATTTGCCTGCCCGTCATTAGACTAGGTAAGTCCCCAGAAAGTCCGGCAGCCTCGCGAATAAACCCACGTCGCAAACCTGGCAGGGCGTTTACCAATCCCATCCCCAGATCACGCCCCACCCGCAAGACTGGGTTGTCGTTCGAGAACAACCGGTTAAATACATCCGTCGCCATCGCCAGTGACGCGGTATCAAAGCGCCGCCATTGTTGGTAGCGTGCCAGTACCAGAGGTGATCCGATGTCTTCGCCCCGTCGCCCGGCCAATGTCAACACCTCGGCCAATGCGGCGACGTCACGCAACCCGGCGTTCAACCCTTGCCCGGCAATCGGGTGCATACCATGCGCGGCATCCCCGACCAGCGCCATCCGGTCTGCAATGAAACTGTTGGCAATGGTCAGGTTCAGCGGATAGGCGAAACGTTTGCCAGCAAGCGAGATTTCCCCAAGAAAATCACCAAATCGCGGCCGCAATGCCTGCAAATATCCGGCATCGTCCAGGCTGTTGATCTGTGTCGCAGTAGCGGTGCGTTCGCTCCAAACGATCGAACTTCGATTGCCGGGTAACGGCAAAATAGCGAGCGGACCGGGCGGCATAAAGAACTGGTGCGCAATGCCGTTATGGGGCAACTCATGGTCGATGGCACAGACCAGCGCGGTTTGATCATAATCCCACCCAGTGCGTTTGATCCCGGCGCGCTGCGCAGTGCCGCTATTGCGCCCGTCCGAGCCGATCAGCAAACGACCCGTCAAAACCTGCCCATCACCAAGCGTTACGGAAACGCCAGTGGGATCAAGCTGTTGATCCACAACGGTTTTGCCACTGATTTGGGTGATATTGGTCTCGGCCTCTATCAGCTCAAGAAAGGCACGACGCAAGTAGCGATCTTCGACCATATACCCCATCGGGCCTTCTTCGATCTCGGCGTGATCGAAATGCATGAAAAATGGCGACGGGCCACTGCCTGCATGGCCGTCTGTGACCTTGATTTCCAACATTGCCTGGGCCTTGTCAGCAATCTGCGACCAGACGCCGATTGCCGCTAGCAACCGCTGCGAGGTTAGCGCCAAAGCATAGGATCGCCCATCAAACGCAGCGTTCTTACGCACTTTTTCAACCAAAGCATCAATCACCGTCACATGGTGTCCGGTTTGTGCCAATGCCAAAGCCAATGCAGGGCCGTTCAGGCCGCCTCCGACGATCAGGATTTCGTTTGAATGGGTCATACTTTTTAATATGGGTGCGTGTTCGGGATTGTCCATGCGCGGTGCTGTCGCTACCGTTTGAAAAACGGATAGGTGAGGGAAAAAGATGCAGCAATGGCTGACCATGACCGCAGCAGATCTGGGCCGCGCAATCGCCGCTGGGGATATTGATCCGGTGGAGTTGACACAGGCCTATCTGGACGCAATCGACGCGCATCCCCTTAAGGATCGCATTTATGCCCGTGTCACCCATGACCGAGCACTGGCTGAGGCACATGCGGCACGAGAGCGGGCGAAGGCTGGCCGCAGGTTGTCGCCGCTGGACGGGGTGCCGATTAGCTGGAAAGACTTGTTTGACACTGCAGGCGTAGCGACCGAGGCCGGAACAGGTTTGCTGAAAGGCCGGGTGCCTGACACTGACGCCACCGTGTTGCGCAATGCAACGGCCATGGGATCGGTTTGCCTTGGCAAAACCCATATGAGCGAGCTGGCCTTTTCGGGGCTGGGACTGAACCCGATCACCGCAACACCGCCTTGTGTAAATGATGCGGACGCGGTGCCGGGTGGATCGTCCTCGGGCGCTGCTACATCCGTGGCGTTTGGTCTGGCGGCGATTGGTATCGGCTCAGACACCGGCGGTTCTGTTCGCATTCCGGCCGCCTGGAACGATTTGGTCGGGCTGAAAACCACCGCCGAAAGGCTTAGTTTGGAAGGCGTTGTGCCCCTGTGTCTGAAGTTTGATACGGTGGGACCACTGACTCGTTCGGTTGAAGATGCGGCGTTGATGCTGGCCCTGCTTGAAGGTAGCAAAGCGCCCGATTTGACAGAAACCTCACTAAAGGGGCGCCGTTTCGCCGTTTTGCAAACGATAGCCATGGACGATCTGCGCGACGGACCGCGCGCTGGTTTTGAAGGCGCGGTGCAACGACTGGAATCCGCCGGTGCCAGTATCGACAACATTGATATCCCCGAAGTTGCCGATGCGATGGAGCTGACCGGGGTGCTTTACACGGGCGAAGCTTATGGGCTGTGGCGAGATGTGATCGAGGCAAATCCGGATGTGATGTTTCCGGCTATTTTGCAAAGGTTCCGCGCCGGGGCGAACTATTCGGCAGCGGATTACGTTGCCGGTTGCGCAGCGTTGAAAAAGGCCAAAACGGCCTATCTGAAGGCAACCGCTGGTTATGACGCGATTCTGTGCCCGACGTGCCCTATCCTGCCGCCCAACGTCGAACGTCTGAATAACGACCCCGACTATTACCTCACCGAAAACCTGCTGTCCGTGCGCAATACACGCATTGGTAACCTGATGGGTTTAACGGCGCTAAGTCTGCCAACGGGTGTGCCAAGTTGCGGCATCACGCTGATGTCACCGCCCAACACAGAAGAGGCATTGCTGCGGATCGGAGCTGCCGCCGAGGCGGCACTGGCCTGAAAGCCACAAATTCCTGTCCGCTCAATGCTTTGACTGGACGGGCGTGGGGCACACCTGTACCTTAAGGTCAAACGGGGCGTTATGATCCTGAACCTGAGGCAGTAATGATGAAGTTTCCCGAGCGGTTTTCGAACCTTCCGCCCTATGCATTTCCGCGTCTTCGGACGTTGCTGGACGGGCACGCGCCTGGTGGCGACGTGGTTCATATGACTATTGGTGAACCGAAACACGCATTTCCGGCCTGGGTCACGGACATTGTTCTGGAGAACGCTGCCGGGTTTAACAGCTATCCCAACAACAACGGTACCGATGATCTGCTTGGTGCAATCGCTGGTTGGGTGCAGCGGCGATATGAAGTTTCGCTGGATCCGGCCACGCAGATCATGGCGCTGAATGGGACGCGTGAAGGGCTGTATAACGCAGCAATGGCACTTGGCCCGGAACAGAAAAACGGACAAAAACCGGTCGTTTTGACACCGAACCCATTTTATCAGGTCTATATGATCGCCGCTTTGTCCGTCGGGGCCAAGCCGGTCTATGTTCCTGCAACTGTCGCCACAGGGCATTTGCCTGACTTTGGATCACTGTCGCCGGATGTGCTTAATCGCGTAACAATTGCCTATATCTGTTCGCCCGCCAACCCGCAGGGCGCAGTCGCTGGCCGGGACTATTGGGCTGATCTGATCGCATTGGCTGAACAATATGATTTCCGCATATTTGCGGATGAATGTTATTCCGAGATCTACCGTGATACGCCCCCTGTCGGTGCATTGCAGATGGCCGCTGAGCTGGGCACTGACCCGGAACGGGTGACAGTTTTCAATTCGTTGTCCAAGCGATCAAACCTGCCTGGGTTGCGATCGGGGTTCGTTGCAGGTGGTCCAAAAAGCATTGCGCAGATCAAACAATTGCGAGCGTATTCAGGCGCTCCGTTGCCTGCACCGCTTCAGGCTGCGGCTGCAGCGGTTTGGAAAGACGAGGCACATGTAGACGAGAACCGTGCGTTGTATCGCGAGAAATACATCATCGCAGATGAGGTGATGGGATCAGTGCAGGGATATCAGGCACCAGAGGCTGGATTCTTCCTTTGGATGCCGGTTGATGACGGCGAAGCGGCAACATTGAAGCTGTGGCAGGAAACGGGTGTTCGGGTTTTGCCAGGCGCGTATCTGGCGCAGGGTGATCCGGTGCAAAATCCGGGAACAGGGTATATTAGGGTCGCTATGGTGGCCCCAAAACAAGAGACACAGCGCGGGCTCACGATGCTTCGCGACTGTCTGTACACATAAAAGACCGAGGGTAGTCATGGCATATCATACACGCAGTCGCGATCCGTTGCTGGACAGCACAATGCAGGCAGCCATTGAAAAGCGTGGCAAAGAACTGATCGGGATAATCCTGGTTTGTCTGGGCCTTATGGCCGCCGCGACCATCGTCTCATACACGCCAGACGATCCGAACTGGATGGTTTCGACTGACGCGCCTGTGCAAAACTGGATGGGCCGTACTGGCGCATCCATTGCTGCGCCATTGTTCATGATTGTTGGTTGGGGCAGCTGGGGCATTGCACTGATTTTCTTGGTCTGGGGTGCGCGCTTTGCGTTTCATTTGAACGAAGAGCGGGCCATTAGCCGATTGTTGTTTGCTCCGATTGCAATTGCATTTCTCTCGATCTATGCCGCCACGCTGATCCCGAATGCCGAATGGCGCGCCACGCACAGCTTTGGGCTGGGTGGTTTGTTTGGCGATACGGTCATGGGCGCTTTACTTACGCTTTTACCTATAGGTTCGCACCTTGCGGTTAAAGTCATGTCGCTTGTTATGGCCGTCGGGATGATATGGCTGGGTGCCTATGTCTGCGGCTTCACCCGCACTGATGTTAAGCGCGGCGTGCGGTTTGCGCTGATCGGTGTGATCCTGATTTACAGTGGATTGATGAATTTGATCGGCCGGGGCGCAAGTTCTGCCGTCAAGATTGCCCGCGAGAAACGCGAACAGCGCGCGGAACGCCGGGAAGAGAACCGCCTGGCGCTTGAGGCTGAATATGCCGCAGAACAGGCGATATTATCCGCAGAACCGCAGGTCGTTGCATCGGAAGTAATTGAAACAGAACGCGAAGAGCGTGGCAGCTTCCTGTCTCGGATGCCGTCTTTGATTCGCCGCCCTGATCCGATGCCCGAAATGGAGCTGGTTGAGCCCGAACCGGTGGTGGGGTTTGATTCAATGCCCGGAGATGACCGAATTCGCGCGAAGATTGCCGATGCGATCAAACTGCGGTCGCAGCCTGTTGTTGAAGAGATACCTGAACCGGATTTGTCGCTGACGAAAGGACGCGGTCGTCGACCCGGGCCGTTGATTCTAAATACCTTCCCAATGACGGAATTACCGCCAGAGCCATCGGTAGTGGCACAGCAACCGGCTGAATTGCCACCCGAACCACCGGTCATGGCTCCAACTGTTTTGCCCTTGGTCGACCCAATAGTGAAGCCAGGTTTGCCTGTGGCTGAACCTCGGAAAGTTGTTCAAAACCCGGCCCGTAAAGCACCGGAACCATCGCGCCGTGCCAA
>PIVL01000983.1 GCA_003354145.1 Paracoccaceae bacterium | reverse complement strand
TGCGTTGGTCCGGGTCGAACATGATCCCGGCGTCACGATCCCAGAGATATCCAATGGGCGGTGTATGGCGCAACTCGCCCCGCCGCGCTTTTGCCCGCGCCGCTTCCAACATGCGGGTTCTCAGGACACTCAGTTCAAACTCGCTGATGCTGCCTTTCATTCCCAGGAGAAGACGATCATTGGGAAGGCGGGGATCATACACGCCGTCATGATCAATGACCCGCGCTTGGACCATGCCGCAAATCTCAAGGACGTGGTGCCAGTCACGACCGTTACGGGCAAGGCGTGAGACCTCCAGACAGAAGACAGCTCCAACTCCACCTGTGCAAAGGGCGGCAATCAGACGCTCAAACCCCGGACGCTTGGCGCAGCCGCTGGCGGAAATACCAAGATCATCGTCGATGACGTCGACAGCCGTAAAGCCATAGGTTCGTGCCGTCTCAACCAGGTCGTATTGTCGGCGCTGGCCCTCCAGATTGGTCATAACCTGGCTCTGTGTCGATTGCCGGACATAGACGATAGCGCGACGCTGCAACAGGGCAGCAGGTAGGGGCTGAATGATAGCGAGATCATTGGTCATTGTTCTCCGCCTCCAGGCTGATGCCTGCTGCTGAGAGCAGGAGTTGAGCAAGCATTTGTCTGAGCTGACTGCGTTCGTTGTCCGACAGATTCGCCGT
>PIVL01000982.1 GCA_003354145.1 Paracoccaceae bacterium | reverse complement strand
GGTGAAGCCCGCGGCCGGGCCCTCAGTCGGGGCTGTCGCGGCGGATCGTCCCCCATCTCGGCGGGCGCGCCAGGCTGCGGACCGGGCCGCCGCGAAGGCGGTGGCCAAGGCCGCGCGCGAGACGGAGCGTGCCTTGGAGCGCGAGGCCCAGCGCGCGGCGGCCAGCCGCGCGCTCGAGGACCCCACCACGATCGTCCTCGACATCGGCCGGAAGCGGGGTCGCCGCAAGTCGCGGAAGACGGGCGTGTCCTCTTCGTGGTGTCAAGTGCCGTTCTCCGATGCCCCCGTGGAGCACGGTGCCGCCTCCGACGACTGGGTCGATCGGCCCTTCTCGGCCTCGGGTGTGGCGAGCGCCCTCATCGACTCGGGCTCGCGGTACTCGCTCTTCGCCTCGCGGGAGGGCCACGTCTGGGCCCCGGAGGGGCACGACCGCATCACCCTCACGGACGCACAAGGGGGAACCTTCGCCGCCATCGGCGGCGACCCGGTCTGGGCGCGCGTGCACACGGTGTCGGGACCCCGTGTGGTCAAGTTGGCGGATCAGGGCTTCGTTGCAGAGGCGGCGCGAGAGACTCTCGTGTCGTACCCGGGACTGCGCGCTGCCGGCTGGCGCCTCGTGGACGCCCACACGGAGGACGCGACCCTCCGGCACGACGACGGCACCGTCGTGGCTCTCA
>PIVL01000981.1 GCA_003354145.1 Paracoccaceae bacterium | reverse complement strand
CCTCCCGCGAGGCTTCACCGACGGCCTCGTGGCCTCGCGGGGGGTGCTCGGAAGGTGCGTTTTTCACCTCCGAAAACCTTCACCGAGGGTGGTGCAAGCGCTCGTGTCGCGCCGACCCCCCGTTTGGTCCCAAAATGTCCAAATTAGCTGAGACATTCAACAAAAATGCAGCCTCGAAGGCCAAAAATAGCAGAATTGGCTGAGACATTCTCCAAAAGTGATGCCTCGGAGAGCGAAAATGGAGGAGTTAGCTGAGACATTCGACAAAAATGCAGCCTCGGAGACCAAAAATGTAGGAATTAGCTGAGACATTCTGCAAAAGTGATGCCTCGGAGACCGAAAATGGAGGAATCAGCTGAGACATTCAGCAAAAATGCAGCCTCGGAGACCGAAAATGCTAGAGTTAGCTGAGACATTCTGCAAAAGTGATGCCTCTGAGACCGAAAATGTGGGAATCAGCTGAGACATTCCACAAAAATGCTGCCTCGGAGACCGAAAATGTTGGAAGAAGCTGCGACATCTAGCAAAAATGCAGCCTCGGAGACCACAACTGCTAGAATTAGCCAATACATTCTGCAAAGGTGATGCCTTGGGGTTCGAGGATGCATGAATTAGCTCCGACATCTGGCAAAAGTGCTGCCTCGGGGGCCGGTAAAACCACAGAAAACAACAAAAGG
>PIVL01000131.1 GCA_003354145.1 Paracoccaceae bacterium | reverse complement strand
TGTTGCGAATAGGGGGCGTCAAAAGCCTGCCAAGTGGCGTGGCGTCCAAGCGGAAGAACAGGGGGGTGCGTGTCCACCACTATAATGACACTTCAAGCCGTGTAATTGTGAGGTCGAGGATGCGGGCAATCTCGGGGATACGCGCCTTTTCAACCGGCTTTGTAACCAGCGTTTCGCAGTGCTCGCACAACGCCGTGAGTTTGGCCCGCGTCCCGACAATATCACAATCCGCCATGGCTCCAGCGGCCTTACGCGCGGCCCGGCAAGGCAAGCAATAGAACTCATCTAGGCCAGTTTTTACCTTTCGGCCTTCGCGCTGGCCTTTGATAAATGCGCGCAAATCATCGCCTCGGATGAGAGCAGGTCGAACACTATCCATCACCTGCAATCCTTGTTTCGTCCAAATTCGGATCGTGCGTGTTGTGACATCAACGATGTCGGCTGCCTCTTCGAAGGTGTAACAGCGGAATGCTTTGATCCCGCTGAGACGTGCTTTCTTTGGCATCTGGCGACCCTCACTCGCCAAATTTCTGTTCGTTGCGCTGCAACCATGCGCGAATTGCGTCGATTGTGATCATCCGCCGTGTGCCGATCTTGACGCTTTTCAACTCACCCGTCGAAAGTGCCGCATAAAGCGTTGTGCGCCCGATGCTGCAAAGGCGGGCGGCCTCGTTTGGGGAAACCGCAATGATCTGCATGGTTTGTGAGAGAAGTTCAGTTGTGTCCGTCATATCCCGTACTCCTTTGTTTGGGTATGAACGGACGATGTCGGATCGAGACTGGATCAAAACAGCCCGGAGGTTTTGAACCAGTTATGAACCACCCTGCGTTTTGGTCAGGTAGCGTTTGATGGTTGGCACAGACGGCGGCCTTTCGTTTGGAAACTGATCATAAAACAAGTCGCGGATGGCCCTGGCTTCTGCGTTATGCCCAGACAGGGATTGGCCACTTTGTGAGCGCGTAAGAATGATCTGCTCCAATTTTTCGCCGAACTGATTTGGACGCCCGCCGGAACGTTTCGGAGGTGCGTCAACAATGGTGCGCACATTCGTTATCTGGACGATTTCGCCTGACACAACGTCAAGCTCCACCACCTCGTCGAGCCGCACGGTTTTCTGCCGCCATACAGCCCTGATCTCAACCCGATAGAAATGGCATTCTCGAAGCTCAAAACTCTGATCAGAAAGGCCGCGGCCCGCTCATACGATACCTTGTGGCAAGCCGTGGGTCACGTTTGCAACCTCTTCTCAGACGAAGAATGCTTCAACTTCTTCAGGGCGGCTGGATATGAACCCGATTAAACGCGACATGCTCTAGCCGCGTAATTCTACGAGCGGACCCCGTTAAAAATGGGGAGATTACCACCGGTCTGTAACAATTGTTTACCCCAGCGGCAGCGCAGCCTCTTCCTGCATCACCCGGATTGCGTCACCGGTTTTTGATGCCGGGTTATTTGAACCCATAACCGTCGAGACCGAGATTGCTCAGGGTCTTTTTGTGACTGATATCGCCGGGCACTCGCCTGGAATGTTGGGGTTAGAGTATCGTGACGGACCGCGTGTTTTGGCGACGTTCAACGCAGATTTGATGCATCACCCGGTCCAGTTGGCCGCGCCGCAATGTTCCACGGTATTTTGCATTGATCCAACTGCACCTCGGTTTGTCGTCAGCCGAAACTGGCACAATATGCAGCCGACGGAACCATCATGTTCTGCAATCACTTTCCGGGAGAATGCGCAGGTCAGGCTATCCTGCAATCGGGCGGCTATCGATTCAAACCCATTTCTTGAAATGAATGCCTAGGGCCGAGTTGATGATGGGATGGGCGACCCTGACGTTAGTCAGAGCCGCACAAGCGGCTTTTTCTGACTAATCGAAGATCGAAACGATCTGATCCACACTCACGCCTTCTTTGATTTCGCGCAGACGGGCGTAGATCAAAGCGATGAATATTCCTCCAAGACCATAGGCCAAAGCAGTTAGTGCCGAGTTGAGTATCAGTGAAATCATTGTTGATCCTGCGATATCAGAGATGAAATATGCGGCAATACCGACGATGAATGCTATGACAAAAAAAACAAGCATTAAGCAAATTCCCATCAATATAATTGAACCCAGTATCGGCCAACGGTATCCCTTAGTCAGGCTGGCGCTACGACTTAGCCCACTGTAACCAATACGTTCAATTACAACTGCCGGCGACATCACCGAGAAAACTGCATAAAGCCATAACCCTGGGATAATCAGAAAAAGAGAGCCCAACCATGTCAGAATGCCTCCAACGACGCTAAGAATTGCAATCGGTACGGACGCCTTAAATGCAGGTGACACATAACTTTTAAGGCGAAGTGGGCGATTAAGTTTGGCATCATAAGCCAGTTGTACCATCAGCGCGATTGTCACACCATATGTTACCATTTGCACCAAGATCAGCAAAGCAAAGCCGAACCAGTTGACCTGTAGTTCGGGCCCTCCTTGATTAACGCTCGCACCGGCAAACTGATCACTCAGGCCAACTCCGATAAACGTTGGAACAAATCCAAGGATCATCACAGCGAAGATGTTGCCAAAGAAAATCGAAAAGCTATCGCCTATGATCGTTCCGACACCAAGCGATACACCCGAAGGATTTACTGAACTGTCTGACATGAAATTTCTGCGTCCCCGTATTGGTGATTTTAACCCGTTGGAGTTGCGTTTGCCTACGAATACTATTTGGAACGCAATTCCTGGTTGTGAGAATCACTGCCATTAGCCCAAACTGCAAGAAAATTTCAGTTCCACAGACACTTGGAAAATGGGTGTTGTACATGGCTCACGAAATGTCGTCTTCCATGACGTGGTGTTTGTTCTTACGCCGGTCGCCAAACAATTGGCGCTGTTCCAGATGTTGTCGCTGGGCATTGTAAAAAGCGCGTAAAAATAGAAGGTTGTCTTTGGATGGCACGGTATCAGCATATTTGATCTTTTTGCGGATGGTTTCCACAAGAGCTGCAATTGTCGCTTGCTGATTTCTGTTCCTTTTTGCCACAGGCGGTGAATTCTGTGCGCGAAGCAGGTCTTCGAGCGTCTGAAGCTCAAAGGCACCATAATGGTCAAGTTGATGCGACAGAAAGGCATACGGTTTGCGCTTTTCCGTTTGCACACGCATCTCATTTGCCAAATCCTTTAGTAGCACCGGCACCGGCAAATGGATGACATGGGTACCTGCCATCAAATCACCCAACCGTCGACGATGTCGGTTCATAAGCGGCACCAATAGGCCAATGACGATCCAGCCAAATGCCACACCCGAAGCGACAGGTGTGGCACTATTTAGCGTAAACAGCAGCGTGGCAGGCAGGAAAATCTCGGCTTCTTTCATCAAGTTGCGCAAAACTAAGGCATGTGTGGTCAACGAGCCGCCATCATGCGACACGACTTTGATTTTCATAAGCCGTTTACCAAGAGTCTGACCGTTCCAGACAAGTTCGGAAAAGACGTAATACGGGATCCGAATCAGAAAAAACAGCAACGCACCAATAGCGAGTAACGTCTGTGGATCAGTAAATCTTAACGCTGCGAATAGTATCAAGATACTACCTGATGCGACAAGCGTGATCGCAACATCGGTGATTTGCGCAGCAATCCGAACACCAATTCCTGCAATGCGCAGCTTTAGCGGCACTCCTTCGGGGGGCATCAATTCGCCCGCCAAAGCACGCGGCTCCTTCTTTTTTCGACGTCGAAAGATCATCGCCGCGATCTTCCACCAAGGATAAACCAGGCAAGCCAGATCAATCCCACGCCCCAACCAAGGATATACCGGCCGCTCAGGTCTTGAAGCAATTGCCGGGCAAACCCTTCGAGAAAAGCAGCCACTAGCAACATGATAGAGGCAACAACGGCAAGTTTCACTGCGTCATGTCCAGCGAGTTGTAATGCAGCGATACGGGTCCGATCGCCAGGAAAAAGGATTGCGGACCCCAATTGCAACCCGCCACCGCACGCTATGCATATTGCCGACAATTCCGTTACACCGTGCACGGACAACCAGCCACCAATATCAATGCCCAAACCACGGTCAACATACAGAGCATAAAGAGCGCCCAGGCCCAACCCGTTAAAAAACGTCAGTAGGACCGATGGCACACATAGAAACACGCCAAGACCAAATACAAATATTGCAATGCGGGTGTTGTGAGAAAAAAGGAAAGTTGCAAACGCCCCGAGCCCTGTTGAATCGGGGTCTTGCTGATAGATTACGGATTGTAAGTAATCGGTTGTCGATGCCGGTCCTCTGCCATTAGCAAGTTCCGGTGGTATGAAAACATGGAACCAGGCAGGATTCTCAAAATAGAGCATAAACCCGGTTAGCGCCCCAAGTCCCATACACAAAAAACCAAGAAGGATGAATAGCCAGGACCGGCGCATTGCTTGCGGTGCGCTGGTTAAAAAGAACCGGCGAATAAGACTGCCGATGCGCTCTTGTGGGGCATATACGCTGAGATATGCGCGGGCTGTCAAAGCTTCGAGATACTCAAGCAAAGCCTTATCAAGGGTTATTTCACGCGCGATTGCCAGCGAAGTCGTTGCTTGACGGTAATATGCTGCCAGATCGCGCGCTGCTTTAAAATCCATGTTGTGCAAGCCACGTGTTTCCGCCTCTGACACCAATGCCTCGAGGCGCCGCCATTCCGGCTCTCTTTCTTTGCGGAACCTTGCAGATCGCATGAGATCATATTGTTCCATCAGATCATCTCTCGCGCTTTGATTTCCAGATAGGCAGATATCAACTGGGCCGTAACCATATTGGGTGGCGCGTCTACTATGGTTACCCCTAACCGGGCAAGCCGCTCTAACACTAGGCGACGCTCGCTGATCGATTGGTTCACGGCAACCAATGTGGCGACGCCATCCATGTCAGTTGGCGCGGTCTGCATTAGTGTCTCGGCCTCTGGGTCACGTATCGTCACGAAGATCAGCAAGTGCCGTTTTGACAAAATTCCAATGTTTTCAATCAATAATTCCGCCGACGTGGTGTCAATAAAATCGGTAAAGACGATGATAAGGCTGCGCTTTGGAGTCCGGGCGTTCAATTCGGTCAGGGCCAGTGTGTGGTTAGTCTCGCGGCTGACATAAGCCAGTTCTGCGGTCCAACTTCGCAGACGGGTGAATGCGCGGCGTCCTGGCTCGGGTGCGACAAAAATTCGAGGTTTTACATCGTATGAGTAATACCCCACCAGATCGCCACCGATCGCAGCCGCCCACGCAATTGACAAAGCGGCAGTCACTGCATGATCAATCTTTGGCAGGCCAGCAATTTCTTCGCGCATCAAGTACCCGTTATCAAGTGCGATGATAACGTGATGATTCCGCTCGGCCCGAAGTTCTCTTGCCACCAGCGACCGACGTCGTGCCGAGCGTTTCCAGTCGATCGCTTTTACATCCATACCTTTTATGAAATCTTGCAATTGGTGGAACTCAGAGCCTCCACCGATCGCGCGGTTTTCTTTCACACCGTATAATGTGGACTGAACCGTTGTGGTGATCTGACCCGATTGGACAAGGCGGATGTTGGGAACCACCCGAACCTCAAGAGGGAATGTAAGACGTGGGATGAACTCAAAAAGACGCAGTCGTGATGGCCAAAACAGCCAAATATTCTCAAACTTCCAAACACCACGCCGCGCGCCGCGACAGGCGACCCACGCCTCTGCAGTGCTGTCAGCTTTGTGCTGAAATACAATGTCGTTGTTGCCGTGCAGCCCTTCGGGCCATTCAAGCCGCGCCCGCAAGCCAGCAGGAGCGCGCGCAACATGTAACCAAATATTTTCGGTCTCGCCGATAAATATTTCAGGCTCCATTTTAAACGTCAGATTTTTGTGGCGTGAAAAAGAAAGGACAATATCCAGCACGGCCAGAACCGCCAATACAGCCCACGGCAAAGGCGCAATTTGGCGAATAACACCGCCAATCACGACTGCCAGCACTGAAAATAACAGCGCAGCAATTCCTGCCAATAGCAATCTGTTTGATGGTCGGATCAGCGTGGCGCCTCAATCTGGTTTAGGATGTTTTCGAGGATCTGGACGGAACTGCGTCCTTCGATCTCGGCTGCTGGTCCAAGGACAACACGATGGCGCAACGCCGGTATGAAAAGCCGTTTCACGTCGTCAGGAATGGCAAAATCTCGACCGTTCAGCGCCGCTGCGGCGCGCGCAGCACCCGCAATCGCGTCTGCAGCGCGTGTCGACGCACCAAAGGAAATCTCAGAACTTTCGCGGGTCGCACGCACTAGCCGCAAAATATAGGCTAGGATTTCGTCTTTCAGAATGATCCCATCGATCAATTCACGACTCTCGGCCAGCTCTGCGACAGTAAGAATTGACTTTAGGTTGTCGGTTTCCTGTCCTGCCTCCAGAGGCTGCGCCGCGTGCTGTTTAAGTATGGCCATCTCGACATCTTCTGGCGGGAAATCAATGACGAGCTTGAACAAGAACCGATCAAGCTGTGCTTCGGGCAAAGGGTAAGTTCCCTGCTGCTCAATTGGGTTCTGTGTGGCGACCACGATAAACTCGCGTCCTAACGAGTGGTCGACGCCATCAATGCTGACCTTCCTCTCGTTCATCGCCTGCAACAACGCCGCCTGAGTCTTGGGCGGTGCGCGGTTGATTTCATCGGCGAGCAAAACTTGGGAAAAAACCGGCCCTTTGGTCAGCACAAACGCATTGGTTTGAAAATTGAAGATCGATGCGCCCAATATGTCTCCGGGCATCAAATCGGGGGTGAATTGAACCCGTCCAAAACCAAGATCTAAGACCGACGCGAAACTGCGTGCAAGCAGGGTTTTTGCAGTACCGGGTGGGCCTTCAAGCAAAACATGCCCGCGTGCGAAAAGTGCAACAAGGACCAGATCGATGGCTTCTTGTTGTCCAAGGACCGTCTTGCCGATCTCGGCTCTTAGGGCATCGGCACGATTACGTAGTGTCTCAAGCGTCATTGGCAATTTGCTCCAAAACTTGTTCTAATTCATCAACATAGTGAATTGCTTCGGCCGCCGGAATGCGCGGGGGCAGATTGTCTATGTTGGATATGATCGTCATTAGTCGGGCGCTAAGTTTCGGATTGTGCCGTTCCAAATAATTGAAAAAAGCGCCCTCATTTGCATAATGGCGCGCGTGGGCTGGACCAAAAAGTGTTTCCGTAGCCGCCGAAATCCGCGCCGAGCAATATTCACCAAGCAGCGCTCCGTCCTGATCAGACATTCGCATCAGCCGCGCACGGGCGCGGATGGCCAGATTTTTGCTGGCACCGAATGCCAAAGGCGAGAATCTGGCGACCCCATAGCGCAAAGAAGAGCGCCAAAGGACAATCCCCATTGCCAGCGCGGCACCCAGCCAAAGCTGCAGGAAAGGCGGTGCGAAGAATTGGACGAGGTCGGCCCAAGTTCGCTCAGGTACTTGTGTTTCTTGGCGATCGCGCAGCCAGAATTGCCGACTATAATCGATCAGGATATTGCCGTCCTGCGCATGTGTAGACATAAAATTGAGCGCAATTTCCGCGTTTTGCTCAAGCCGCAGCCCGTGATTGTTCAACAGGTCGGGATCTGAAAGGATCAACACCCTTTGACGTGGGTGGCCGTTGGGGAGTGGACATTCTGCTAACAGCATAGCGCCCGGACGGCCTATTATTGGCGAGCAGCCTGCGCCGTCTATCATTTGCGCTGCATAAATTTTTGCGTGCAATTCTTGGCCGAGGCCGTCTTGGTATAAGAATTCTGTGAACGGAGTTGAGGCGTACCGAATCTTGGCGTTTGGGTTGTCCAAAATTTCACCCAATACTGTCTCAACAGATTGTTTATTGGCCAACAACACAGGGTGGCCAAACCCCGTCAAACGCATCCCGCGTCGCCATTTTGGCAATACGATCAAAGTCGGAACCCGTTCGGCTTTTTCAATAATCGGTTTGATCTCGAGATCAATTTCATCTTGATGAAACAATAACTCATCTTCGCTCTGAGGATAGCTTTTGTCTTGATCAAGTGCGGTGTCATAAACTGGGAGCACTAAAAGTCCGATGGTGTTCTGATCAATCAACCAACCTCCCTGGAAGCTCTGCGTGCTCACGCCTTCGGATGCCAGCCAAATTTGCAGGCCATCGAACCCCGTTGGCGAGTTTCGAAGAGCTTGCTGGCGTTGCGTAAGAACGTACCAAATTGCAGCCAGAACAAGCGCTCCGGTCACAATCATGATTACGGTGTCAGCGCGAGCTCCTTGGTTTCTTGCGGGTGCTTCAGAACTGCTCATGTCATTTTTCCCCTAAATAGTGGTTTGATTTTGGAAAAATGTTCTCTGAATTCCTCTTCAGTCACATCGCGAGCGCCAAATTGCACATGTTCGCTGGCCATAACTAGGTTACGCAGAGCATCTAGATGCAGTTGATCTTTTGGAATGTGCCGCAAGGCATCGCGCGCAGTCCAGCTCCGCAACAACAACAGGCCGTTTGATGCAACAGTCGTGGTTAGCGCTTTTTGGGCAAGCAGTATCAAGGCGCGTCGTCTATCGCCTGTTCGCAGAATCGCGTCGAGGCTGCCCGGATTCACGTCTTTAGTTGCTTCTTTGGATTTTTGATCGCTGCGCCCATGGCTGGGGTTCTGTGCCTCAGCTCTCATGACTACTGAAATGTTACCGCCAAACCGGATGATCAGGTAGGCGGTCACGACTAGAATACCAACAGTAATGGCGATCGTAAGAGGCCTTATGCCCGCGTATGGTATCTGCCAATTTTCGGCCAGACGCTGTCGATCATCGGGCGGGTTCTCTAGTTCCTGGCTTGTTGCAAAGCGCGGGGCTGGGGCGGTGGGATCAAAATAGACAACATCCGAGTCTATTCGACGCAATCGAATTGCGCGCAAATAGGATGAACCGGAATTCCCAATATTCAGTTGCTCTTTCACGGCCTCTTGCGCGCCTAGCGGCAAAGCGGGAGCTAGAAAGAAAATCCAGAGAATGAAACAGAAACTCAAACGCATAATTGTATCGATAATCGGAACTAATTTGGGCCTCAAGTTCTTACCAAGGTCCTTCGAATGGCAGAATGCATTAGTGGCTTGAATGTATCATCTAGTGATTGCTTCAACAATAGAATTGCCACCATGGATTGAGTGAAATATTTGGAGACTAGGGTCAGGACTTCGGTAACAGGGCCGTTTCTGTCAATAGTTATCTGACAAACGGAAGTTGCCGACGGCGGCAGACTGTCGTCGGTTTCTTTTTGATATGTCTGGGCACGGGCTCTCGAAACGCTGCGATTTTATGGCCCTTTGGAATAAGATCTTCCCCGGGTTCATGCTTCGGTCCGTGGTCAGCGCGATAGCTGCCAACATGATGCTGATCCAGTGTGGTAGCCCGAAGTGCCCACGGATTTCTTCTCCGCAACCTGACTCTGACAAAACCTGCAGGCGTAACAAAGAAAAACCCCCACCCGCGCGAACGGATGGGGGTCTGTGTCTTGGGTTGTGATCGGGTTCATCGCCCGGAAATCAGGCCCATGCTTTCCAGTTTCAGCAGAACCTGATGAGCGCAATTGTCTACGTCTACATTTTCGGTCTCAAGGCTGAGTTCGGGATTTTCTGGAACGTCGTAAGGATCAGAGATGCCTGTGAATTCCTTGATTTTTCCGGCGCGGGCCAGTTTGTACAGACCTTTGCGGTCGCGCCTTTCACATTCTTCAATCGACGTAGCAACGTGGATTTCAAGGAAGGCACCATGGCCTTCGATGTCTTCGCGAACAGCGCGCCGCGTCGTGGCGTAGGGGGCAATTGGCGCACAGATCGCGATACCACCGTTTTTGGTGATCTCCGACGCGACATAGCCAATGCGGCGAATGTTCAGATCGCGGTGCTCTTTGCTGAACCCAAGTTCTGAGGACAGGTTTTTACGCACGATGTCACCGTCCAGCAAGGTCACGGGACGTCCGCCCATTTCCATCAGTTTAACCATCAAGGCGTTGGCGACAGTGGATTTGCCGGACCCGGAATAACCAGTGAAAAACACAGTAAAACCCTGCTGATTGCGTGGTGGTCTGGTACGGCGCAGTTCTTTAACAACTTCGGGAAAGCTGAACCATTCCGGGACTTCCAGACCTTCGGACAGACGACGGCGCAGTTCTGTGCCCGAAATGTTTAGAATGGTGACATTGTCACGATCCTCGATCTCGTCGTTGGGTTCGTATTGGGCGCGTTCCTGCACATAGACCATGTGTTTGAAATCGACCATCTCGATGCCCATTTCGTCCTGATGCTCGCGGAACAGGTCCTGTGCTTCGTAAGGCCCGTAAAAATCTTCGCCTGCCGAGTTCTTGCCGGGTCCCGCGTGGTCGCGACCAACGATGAAATGGGTGCAGCCGTGGTTCTTGCGGATCAGGCCATGCCACACGGCCTCGCGAGGGCCGGCCATACGCATCGCCAGGTTCAAAAGGCTCATGGTGGTGGTGGCCGCTGGATATTTGTCCAGCACGGCCTCGTAGCAGCGCACGCGGGTGAAATGATCAACATCGCCGGGTTTGGTCAGACCAACAACCGGATGGATCAGCAGGTTGGCCTGTGCCTCTTTGGCGGCTCGGAAAGTCAGTTCCTGATGTGCGCGGTGCAGCGGGTTGCGGGTTTGGAACGCAACAATACGACGCCAGCCAAGTTTGCGGAAATAGGCGCGCATTTCGTTTGGCGTGTCGCGACTACCGCGAAAATCGTAATGCACGGGCTGTTGGATACCGGTTACCGGGCCGCCCAGATATACCTCGCCAGCGGTATTGTGCAGATAGTTGACGGCAGGATGCGCATCATCATCGGCACCGTAAACCTTTTCCGCCTCGATTGCCTTGTTGGGCTTCCAGCTGTCGGTCACCGTCATTGTGGCAAGGATCACGCCTTCCTGATCGCGCAGGGCAATGTCTTCGCCAACCTCAAGGTCAGCGGCAAACTTTTCCGATACATCCAGCGTTATGGGCATTGGCCACAACGACCCGTCTGCCATGCGCATATTTTGCACAACACCATCATAGTCGGCTTCGGTCAGAAAACCCCTGAGAGGGTTGAAGCCGCCATTCATCAATAGCTCAATATCGCAAATCTGACGCGCTGTCAGATCGTGGCTTTTCAATTCGCCTGCGTCGATCTTCATCTTTTGGGCGGAATCGTAAGAAACAAACAGCTCGGGAATCGGAGCCAGATTACTAGGCATTGTCATGTAAAAACTTTCGGTTGTGCGTGCTCGGCGTAAGTAAGTGTAATCTCTATCGTGGGCGGCATAGCCCCGGAATGCACAGAAAGTCTAGGCAAGAAACGAGATAAATGGCTGAATTGAGTGAAAATTCGCCAAAAATTGCCAGCTTGCCGATATTTGAAGCGGTGTTCTGAAAACCGCGATCAATCGGGTTTAGATGCCAGATCGGGTGCAAGTCCAATTACTGTCGGAATTGACGCCAACGCGATTTCTAGCAAAGTTTGCCGTGACACTGCCAGAGCCTTGACGGGTTCGGTCACCCCGCGCAGTTCCAATGTGATCAATTCCAACGCATCCATTGAGATTTCAGCACTTTTCAGCACGGCCTCGGACACCAAAAGGTCGACATCCAATTCTTTGGTTTGACCCTCCAGACGACTGGCCGCATTCACAGTATCCCCGATCAACGTTC
>PIVL01000451.1 GCA_003354145.1 Paracoccaceae bacterium | reverse complement strand
CAACAAAGGGCAGCGCCCGACCGCGGGTGGGCATCGATACGCCGAAGGCTGGCACTTTATTGATCAGCTTTGTTCTGACCTCTATAGGGAAATCAACGTCGCAAAAGCGCCCGCCCATGGGGCGGTCGGGCGCTGCCCGGCGGTGCTTTGCACCTTGATTCCGGGCCGGGTCACTTCTTGGCCGTACTCAAGCATGCCCCCAATCATCCGGATCATCCGAATTGCCGGGGCTAAGCCCGATCACGTCCCCATCCATTGAACAACCCAACCCCAGAACCGTCCGGTTGGCATAGGAAAAATACGCGCTCACCTGATTGATTTCGAGGATTTCTCCGTCGTCATACCCAACCTCGCGCAGCGCATTCACATCCCCCTCACCCAAATCAGCCGGAGCTTCGGTCAGCATCCGCGCATACGACATCGCCTGTTTTTGCGCAGCATCCAGCGGTGCCGCTTCAACATCCCGCGCCTCGATCGCGGCCCGTAAGGCATCGGCACGCGCGTCATCATCCAACAACCGCCGTAACCCCTGAAAATGATGCTCTACACAATAGTCACAGGAATTCAGCGAACTGACCCACACGCCCAATGTCTCAAGAAACCACTTGGGGATAGCATTGCCCGAATGATGCAGCACATTCTTATACAGAACCATATGCCCTTCCATCGAATGTGGCCTTAACGAATGCGCCATCATGATGTTGTCGACATTGCCATCCGGCCCGGTCACCCTTGCATAAAGCCGCTTCAATTTGCCTGTCGCGGCCTCAAACGGAATGGTTTTTATCCAGCTCATATTAGTCTCCGGTTCTGATTTCACGCCACCCTTCCATGAATCATTCAAGATGGCGATACACATACCCTTTCCCCGCCTGCCCTCACCTGCCATAATCAAACAAAAGCCAAGAATAAGATGAGCAGCGTTATGAACGATCTCCTTTCCGGGCAACCGGACCCATCCAACTATGATGCTTCCTCTATCGAGGTACTCGAAGGGCTGGAACCGGTGCGCAAACGCCCCGGCATGTATATCGGCGGCACCGATGAACGTGCCTTGCATCACCTCGTCGCCGAAGTTCTGGACAACTCGATGGATGAGGCTGTCGCCGGACACGCCACGCGGATCGAAGTTGAATTGCTGGCCGACTATTCGGTGATGATCCGTGACAACGGCCGTGGCATCCCGATTGACCCGCACCCGAAATTCCCCGGCAAATCCGCGCTTGAGGTGATCCTGTGTACGCTGCACGCCGGCGGTAAGTTCAGCGGTGATGCCTATGAAACCTCTGGTGGCTTGCACGGCGTTGGCGCATCCGTAGTCAACGCCCTGTCGGATTCGATGGTGGTCCAAGTCGCGCGTGATCGTCAGCTTTATGAGCAGCGTTTTTCCCGTGGCATCCCCCTTGGCCCGGTGGAAAAGATCGGCGCGGCCCCAAACCGGCGCGGCACCACCGTCACCTTTCATGCAGATGAACAGATATTCGGCCATCATCGGTTCAAACCTGCACGCATCTTCAAATCCATTCGCTCAAAGGCCTACCTGTTCTCGGGCGTCGAAATCCGCTGGAAATCGGCGATTGACGATGGTGAAACCCCGACCGCGGCGACATTCCACTTTCCCGGTGGTCTGTCCGATTACCTGAACGAAACGTTGGGCACGGCCTCGGTCTATGCCGACCAGCCCTTTGCCGGCACCGTTGATTTCCGCGAGAAGTTCGATGTTCCGGGCAAAGTCGAATGGGCAATCAACTGGACCCCGTCGCGTGACGGGTTCATCCAGTCCTATTGTAACACCGTCCCCACCCCCGAAGGCGGCACCCACGAAGCCGGGTTCTGGAGCGCGATCCTGAAGGGTATCCGCGCCTATGGCGAGCTGGTCAACAACCGCAAAGCCGCGCAGATCAACCGCGATGACCTGACCACGGGTGGCTGCGCGTTGGTCAGCTGTTTCGTCCGCGAGCCTGAATTTGTCGGCCAGACCAAAGACCGGCTGGCTACGGTCGAGGCACAGCGACTGGTGGAAAATTCGGTCCGGGATCATTTTGACAACTGGTTGGCCGCAGACACCAAATCGGCTGGCGCCATCCTTGATTTCCTAATCCTGCGCGCCGAAGAACGTTTGCGCCGCCGTCAGGAAAAAGAGACCGCCCGTAAATCGGCCACGAAAAAGCTGCGCCTGCCGGGCAAGCTGACCGATTGCACGTCCAAGACCCGCGAAGGCACCGAATTGTTCATCGTCGAAGGCGATTCCGCTGGTGGGTCGGCCAAAATGGCACGCAATCGTAAAACCCAGGCGTTGCTGCCCCTACGCGGTAAGATTTTGAACGTGCTGGGCGCTGCCAGCTCAAAACTTGGCTCAAACGCCGAGATTGCCGATCTGTCGCAGGCCCTGGGCGTTGGCCTTGGCCCACGGTTCAACATCGACGATCTGCGTTATGACAAGATCATCATCATGACCGATGCGGACGTGGATGGAGCCCATATCGCCGCCCTGCTGATGACCTTCTTTTACACCCAGATGCGGCCGATGATTGACACCGGGCACCTGTACCTGGCCTGCCCGCCGCTGTTCCGGCTGACGCAGGGCGCGAAGCGGGTCTATTGCATTGATGAGCTTGAGAAAAACACACTGCTTGAGGCCGGCATTGGCGGCAAAGGCAAGATTGATGTGTCACGATTCAAAGGTCTGGGCGAGATGGACCATAAGGATCTGAAAGAAACCACAATGGACCCGGCCTCGCGCAAGCTGATCCGGGTGACGATAGACGAAGACGAACCCGGCGAAACCGGCGATCTGGTGGAACG
>PIVL01000980.1 GCA_003354145.1 Paracoccaceae bacterium | reverse complement strand
TAGTCGAACTCAGCCTACCCGGTGCCAGGGCGGAGCCTTCGTCGCCCACGCTCGGCGTGGGGACGGAGCCGTTCGAGGGGAGCGAGAAGGAGGAGGCGCCGCGCCGGCTGAAGACCTCGCCGACGTCGTCGCTCGGGGCCACGACCTTGGCGGCGACGTTCGAGAGGAGCGGGAAGGAGGGGCCGCCGCGCCGGCTGGAGACCTCATCGACGTCGTCGCTCGGGGCCGCGACTCTGGCGGCGACGGACGTCAAGCCCGGCTTGTCCGGCGTCGGATCGTCGACGGAGCCGTTCGGGGGGAGCGAGGAGGGGGAGCCGCCGGGCGTGCCGACTGCGTTGCTCGTGGCGGCGGCGGTCACGGAGCCGGGATGCCAGGCGGGCTCTTCCAGGGCGGCGTCGGCCGCCGAGGACTTCTCCAGGACGTTGACCGCCGGGGAGGATTGCGGCGTCAACGGGGACGCCGGGGCAAGTCGTGGACTTGCCGGGCCCGCTTGTGAAGCGGGTGAGCCGCCAGGATGCCAGGCGGGCTCTTCCAGGGCGGCGTCGGCCGCCGAGGACTTCTCCAGGACGCTGACCGCCGAGGAGGATTGCGGCGTCAGCGGGGACGCCGGGGCAAGCCGGTGGCATGCCGTGTCCGCGCGTCGTGGACTTGTCGTGCCGAAGGTCTCGACGGACGCGGA
>PIVL01000979.1 GCA_003354145.1 Paracoccaceae bacterium | reverse complement strand
GTCAGCCTCGATCCATCGTGAGTCCACGCTCCTACGGGACACGCGGCGTGCACGTCTGCTTGCGGCCGTTCCGGCTCGGAGGTCGCTCGTCTCGGACGACGACCGGGCGGCACCTATCGCTCGTTGCGCGCATCGCGTGGGACGCGGGCGGCGCCAGCTCGCTACGGATCCGCAGGCGCGCGGCAGGCCGCTGCACCTCGCTCTCGCCATGTGGGAATCGCACCTCGGGGTCATCACACCACTCTCATGGTGGCCCTGGCCGGCGGTCGGTGACGAGATGACAGCAGCGGGCACCTCCGAGCTGGACACGTGGCCCTGGCCCACGATTGGTGACGCACTGGACACATCCGGCACGTCCCGGTTCGGCACATGCCCCTGGCCGACGGTCGAGGAAGAGCTCGAGGCGCCTGCCGTGCCGGTCGTGCCGGTCGGCGAGGGCGTGCCACCGGCCCCACCCGCCGTGCCGATCATGCCGGTCGGCGAGGACAGGCGGATGTTGCAGATCGCTGCGGAGCTTGCCACCGAGCACGCGCTCACGGCACTAGCCCTCGCGGAGGAGCTGGACACGCAGATGTGCGTGCCCCTGACGTCGCGCACGAGGTTCATGGAGGCGCTCGACGAAGCTTTCGGCGGTGATCTTCACACCGGCCTGCGCGCGAAGCTCATGCACAGTCACAGC
>PIVL01000978.1 GCA_003354145.1 Paracoccaceae bacterium | reverse complement strand
TATACATGATATAAGACTGGTACCGATAGAAATGTCATTACTCTCCCGTTAACTATAAAAAAAAATGATCAAACCTATAAACGGTCGTAATGACAAATATGCATAGCAAATTATCCTGTGTGTTTCTATGCACACTTGACGCGCTGTGTGTAATAAATATTATGCACAGTGTCGAAGCATATGTTATACGTAATTTATATTACCGTACACGCACAACACATATATATATGTGTATCAAATATTATGCACACAACCTCAAAACGTGTGTGTTTTAATAGTTGATCGAGACACGGGTATCTAGCCACACATAATAAAAATGTATAGATTACACTAAGTTAAATTACCGTATAGCTTCAGGACAATAGAGCTGTAATATAAATTAGTGATAAGTATAAAAAAAATGATCAAACCTATAAACGGTCGTAATGACAAATATGCATAGGGAATTATCCTGTATGTTTCTATCCACACCTGACGCGCTGTGTGTAATAAATATTATGCACAGTGTCGAAGCGTATGTTGCCTGTGCAGCGAGAGTTATCGAGAGTCGTAAATATATAGCAGCATATATATGCTATGCAAAAATGACATACATAAAAAATATAACTTATGCAAAAAATCATAAGTACCAGAAAGCTATGACTCTCTTAAACACGCTGTCATACCAGAACTATGACTCTC
>PIVL01000977.1 GCA_003354145.1 Paracoccaceae bacterium | reverse complement strand
CAAATCCCCATGCGATCGGTTTGCCTGACTTGGTGTTAGAGCAATCTGATTCGCCGCGTCCACAAGTATCCGCAGCTGAGGCCTTGATGCCTCCATGTTCGATGATCGATTGCAGCGCCGGCGCCTTGACACCCGTGATGACATATTCATCTTCCACTCGGGATGACTCGATCCTTTTGAAATTGTTTCTCATCCCCTTTGAGTCACCAATCGAGGCATTGATAGGAATCAAGATCGCCGGAGTGATGTACAGCATACCGTGGATATCACCTCTTTCGTCGTACAACGGTTCCGATTGCCTCTGCATTAATCGGTCTTCCTCATGCCTTCTGATCCGTTCCAATTGGCTAGCGGCGTATTTGTCGAAGCGTCTGCAGTGGTCGGCATATCCAGAGTCGGTGGTATTCTGATCCCATTCGATTCTGCGAACCTTCGCATCATTCAAGTTGGTGCGATCTAGCATGGTCATAGGCAGTTTTGCATTGAACAATGCCTTGGTAGCCAATGACATGTATTTCTTTATACCTGGTGGGGCATAGAACATCTTTATCACGTCAGCGATTGTCGGCCAAAAATGTATTCCGTAGATCGGTAGTGTGTTGTTCGAATCCCACCTGTTGTTGCCATCGTTTTGAATCCCCCCCTTTGCTGCAAAGGTGCCTGCCCTGTTGGCCAAGGCGTG
>PIVL01000976.1 GCA_003354145.1 Paracoccaceae bacterium | reverse complement strand
ACTCTACGCAAAGTCGATCAACTAAGCCTGACCGCTTGGTTTAACTGAAACGGAAGCAAAAAGGGGAACTCTCATGGCTTCTTCCCAAAACACCAAGTCGGTCAACATTCTGGCTGGTGAAACTCTGGTCGGTGCGCCTCTGGCCGCTGCCTTGTCGATCGATGCAACGGGTCGCGTTGTCGAGGCCGATACCGCGACTTCGGTTATCGTTGGCTTTCTGGCTGAACAGCCGGATCAATCGCAAACCACTCTTGGCGAAAACGTAGCTGTTGCGCTTGTCGGTGGTGGCGGTGTTGGTAAGGTCGTTGCAAACGCAGCGATCACTGCTGGCAACCTGATCATTCCAACAACCACCGCTGGTGAAGTTGCAGGCGCGGCAAACATTGCTGCTCTTATTGCTAACCAAATGGCAGTTGGTATTGCTCTGGAAGCCGCCACGGCGCAGGGCGACATTATCGAAGTGCTGTATATGTCCATCTCTGGACCAACGGCATAATTGTCGGGCCACAACAACCTTATAGGAGGTAAACATGCCCTTTATCCAACCGTCGCGGTCTGACGTCCATATCAATGCACCGCTGACCAACATCTCGATTGCGTTCCTGCAATCAACTTCGGCCTTCGTGGCCGGTCGGGTGTTCCCCAACATCCCGGTCTCCAAAAAGTCGGATGCATATTTTAC
>PIVL01000130.1 GCA_003354145.1 Paracoccaceae bacterium | reverse complement strand
CAAAAGGGCAGAAGCATGACATTGGCACGCGTTGACGATCAATGTGAACGGCTGGTTGTGGTGAACATGAATCCAACACGGCGTGGCGCGCTTTCACCTGATTTATGTGCCGCGATTGGGCAAGCGTTGGCCGGGGCTGCTGATCCACGTGTTCGGTCGGTTCTGCTGACTTCAGAGGGCGGGTTTTTCTGCGCTGGAGGAGACCTGAATGTCCTGATCGAGCGGCGTAAGCTGACCGAAGACCAGCGCCGCGACAAAGTGGATGAATTGCACGATCTGGTTCGCGCGATCCGCGCCTGTCCGGTTCCCGTGATTGCCGCTGTTGAAGGTGGCGCTGCTGGGGCTGGGGCATCATTGGCCCTGGCCTGCGATTTGATTGTGGCCTCTGAAGGTGCGAAATTCACCGCTGCTTATGTCAATGCCGGTTTGGTGCCGGATGCAGGTCTGACATCATCCCTCGCACGGATGTTGCCGCGCCCTCTGGTCATGGAGATGTGCCTGTTGGCGCGGCCAGTGACCGCAGAACAAATGCTCGCTTTAGGGGCTGTGAATGCCGTTGTGCCCGCCGATCAAGTCGAAGCAACAGCGCAGTCCTTAGCTGACGCCGTGGCCCAGGGCCCACGCGAAAGCCAATGCGCCATTCGCCGCTTGGTATCGGATGCCTACGAAGCGACTGAGGCGGCGCAACTGGATGCTGAACGCAACGCAATGGCGCGTGCCGCTGGCGGAGACGAGGCGGCAGAGGGCATCGCGGCCTTTCTAGAAAAACGCAAACCCCGATTTAGCGATCCGGGTTGAACAAGGACGACATGATGGACCGGATACACGAATCTTTGGACCAGCAGGCAGCCACAAGGCCAGAGGCACAAGCCGTCAGTGATGATGGTGGCACAAGCTGGATCTATGCCGGGCTAAATGCTGCTTGCGAGGCGCTGCAGGCAGAGTTGACCTTGGCGGGCGTCGCTCCGGGGGATCGCGTGTTGATCATCTCGGAAAACTGCGCCGTTGCAGTTGCAGGACTTTTTGCCTGTTCCCGGCTGGGCGCCGTTGCGGTGCCAATAAACGCACGCCAAACCTGGGCCGAACTAAGCCGCATTATTGATCACGCTCGCCCGGCGGCGGTTTTGTTGACCACGGCTGCCTCGTCCAACGCTGTGGCCCATGCAGACCAATTGCAGGCGCGTGAAATCAGGGGTGTGTTTGGTGTGTTGCATTTGGCAACGCCATTTAACAGCAATCCGGATGATGACCGGGACGTGGCGGTGATACTCTATACCACGGGGACAACTGGTCATCCCAAGGGGGTGATGCTTACCCATGCAAATGTGCTGACAGCCGGGAAAGTTTCGGCCGGGCAGCGCGGAATGACGCCCGATGATGTGGTCTATGGTGTGTTGCCAATCACGCATGTTTTCGGGCTGGCTTCGGTTGTGATGGCGGTGATGATTACTGGTGCGCAGTTGCGGCTGGAGGCGCGGTTTTCACCGGCAAATTTGTGTAAGGCGACGCAGAACGGCGTCACCATGTTGTCAGCGGTGCCGCAGATGCATGCTTTGGTTATGCAATACACCAAAGATCAGGGCTTTGACGCACTGAACAGTTCAACGTTACGCTATGTTTCGTCGGGGGCCGCGCCGCTTGATCCGGCGTGGAAGCGTGAGGCCGAGGCGTTCTACGGGGTGGCACTGCAAAACGGCTATGGGATGACGGAAACAACGGCCGGTATCTGCGTGACCATGAATGAAATCGGAGACCCGGACATTTCCGTTGGTCCGACCATGAAAGGGGTTTCAATCCGCATCGACACATCTGTGGCGGGGGGTGGTAACGGATCAGGCGAGGTACTGGTGAAGGGGCCAATGGTGATGAAGGGTTATTACCGCAACCCGGAAGAAACTACACGGACGCTAAGTGCAGATGGCTGGTTGCGCACTGGTGATCTGGGCCGGGTTGATGAGCATGGAATGCTGCATATTCTGGGGCGTTCCAAAGAGCTGATCATCCATGGTGGCTTTAACGTATACCCTCCCGAAGTCGAGGCCGCACTGAACGATCATCCTCAGGTTATTCAGACGGCAGTGATTGGACGTGTGAAAGACGGGGACGAACAGGTGCTGGCGTTTGTTCAAGTGGCCGAAGGCGACAAACCGGATGTTGCAGAGTTAAGGGCCTTTGCAGCGCAATTTCTGGCAGGGTACAAACGTCCCAGTCAGATCATATTGGCAACGACTTTGCCTGCGGCGCCAACAGGTAAAATCCTGAAGCATAAACTGCTTGAGACATTCGCGACGCAATTAAAGTAGCGGCGTGGGTTTTCACCCACCCTACACATAAACTCCGGATGCAGCGTCCCGAATGGCACGGATGTTTTTACCGTAAACATCAGGGTTGCTTACCGAGCCGCCCTTGAACACAGCTGAACCGGCGACCAGAACATCCGCCCCGGCTTTGGCTACCAAAGGTGCTGTTGTGGGATCAACTCCACCGTCGATTTCGATGTGAATTGGGCGGTCTCCGATCATCGCACGCAAGGCTTTGACCTTATCGATTTGTGAATGGATGAATTTCTGACCGCCAAAACCGGGGTTCACTGTCATTACACAAATCAGATCGACCATGTCCAACAGATGCTCAACACTGTTGATCGGAGTCGCCGGGTTCAATGCCACGCCCGCTTTGGCACCGGCCGCGCGGATCGCCTGCAAGGTGCGGTGAATATGCGGGCCAGCTTCGACATGGGCGGTGATGATATCGGCGCCTGCATTTGCAAAGGCTTCGACGTAGGGATCAACCGGGGCAATCATCAGGTGAACGTCCATGACACCTTTGATATGCGGGCGGATCGCGGCACAGGTGGCCGGGCCAAAAGTAATGGCCGGGACAAAATGGCCATCCATCACATCGACATGCACCCAGTCGGCACCTTGCGCCTCAATTGCTTCGCATTCCGCTCCGAAATTGGCGAAATCAGCGGCAAGAATAGAGGGCGCGATTTTGATATTGCGGTCAAAGGACATGGATCACCTGCGATTGTGGTTCGGCTTGCATATAGGCGCGTCGTGCGGGCAATGGTAGGGGTAATAGGGTCAGGCACTGTATTTCTATGGGCCAGGAAATCATCTGCCTGGGTTGCACCCTAGGACGTTGGTGCAGCGTTTGGCGGGCTACGATCAACTGAGCTAACCCTCAAACGAAAAACGCTGGATCAGGTGAAATTGTCCTGCGTTATCTTCGCCCACCAACGTCAAATCGTTTAGATGCAAAGGGGCGGGAAGTTGGTCGGCCACCATATTGTCCAGGAGTGTTTCAACGGCTGCCAGCGTGTCTTTGGGCAAGCGTCCGGTCAGTGTGATGTGGAAGCGAAACAGATCCATGACATGCGGATACCCCCAGCGGGTCAGGTTGTGTTCTTGTCGAACGGACAGGCCCGAACCACGACGGCGATCCAGTTCAGTATCGCTCAGAGCGGTACGAAACCTGTCTAATTCACTGACGCACCGGGCGGCCAAAGTGTTGAGCGCCTCTGTCGCGCCAACCGGACAAAGCGCTAAAAAGCGACCCATTCGGGATACAGTAAGCGACTGTAACTGAACCGGTTCCTGATCGCTGGCCAAATCGGCGCAGGCGGTCTTGAGGGTATTTTCGGTTTGATCTGATGCCAGTCGAAACGGTGGCTTTAACGTTGCATGCAGGCCGTATTTGCGTGGCGTCTGGGTGATCTCGGATACAGGCAGGGGCAAGTCTGCAACATCAGAATGCGCCACACTGCAATCGTTGTTCAAATCCCACCCCAACCAACTTGTACAGGTGCGCGACCATTCCGCGTCAGCGGTAGGGACATAAAAAATGGCGTATCGCGCAAAGGTCATGTTCGGTCCAGCTCTAGGCCCGATAAAACATATAGCGGTCCGGTGCGATCGTATCGGGACCTTTGATCTGCTCAAATCCTACCAATGGCTGGCCAGATATCAGTGTGCCGCCGGGCTGCATTACCGACGCGATCATCGGGCTAAGACGGGCGGCTTCGGCCACGTCGTCCTCTTTGATGCCACTACCAAAATCGTAATGCGCAAGGATCACCTTGACCCCCATCTGGGAGAGTTTGTTCAGCATCGGCTCGGCCTCGCCTTCAAGATAATCCTCTTTCGGGGGGATGCAGGATGGATGGCATTGCAGCACCCGGTCAATGACCCAAATACGCCGGTCCGGCATGATTTCACGAAGGTGATCATAAGTGCGGCCATTGCCAAGCCCAAGATCAAGCGCGTCGCCCGCTTGTCCGGCAATTTGTTCTGCTGCCCAGTTCAAACCATCGCGTTGAGCGGTAAATCGGCGGAGCATGGAATCAAGTCGGCTCATATTATGTGTCCTTGTTTGGGGCGGTCCACGGCGTGGCGGGACCGCGTAACAATCGCGATATCAACTGTTCGGTAAAATCCCAGATAGCGTCATCATGCACTAAATGGTGGGTCAGAATACCATAAGGTTCATCATTATCCGCCGTTCCCGTGCGCCGGTCTGCCAGTTGTCGTGCAACTTGGGCGATCAGGTCCTCCGGGTTGATCAGGGATTTTTCATCACGCCACGCAATCGGGTCCAGATGGGTGTTGATCCGGGTCAAACCGGGGGCTGCTGTTGCGGCTTTACGGGGGGCAAATGTGGACAATGCTGCGTATCCAGCCGCAGGCAATTCAGCGATTAATTCTGGTGCAATCCGGTTCCACGGCGGAACGAATAGCGGGTAAAGCGCGTCACCAAACAGATCCGTTAGGGTGGCAAGGGATTTGGAAACTTCGCCAGTCATTTCTACAAGCGGCCTGTTGGTCGGGTATTCGGCTTTTTTCTGCATTCCAGTGGTGTGGTTGTGGTGCGACCAGCCATGCACAACGGGAATTAATAAACGATCAGAAACCGTATCGACCAAACCATCCTGAACAAACGCCGGGATGATGGCCAGATGCACTGGCAGACCCATTCGGTCGGCCATATCACAAAGCTGCTCTAACGCCGGGGTGGGTTCAATTGCATCATCGTCCCGCCACCAAAGCGGCAAGGGCAGGCCAGCCTGATCCCAGGCTGCCAGTTCTGTATCCAATACTGTCCAGTCCGCCGTCATATCCGCGCCTCTGCCATGGCGCAGGCCAATTGTACGGTTTGGGCAGCGCCGTCAAATTTTAGACCGGTATCGGCACGGGGTCCGTCGTTCAGAACCTTCTGTAAATGCGAGTTGAGGGTTTCAGGCGTCAAATCGGTGCTGCTCAGAACGGAAAATCCGGGCAATGAGGCCAATGATGTGGCGCGCAGGGTTTGTTCAACTTCGTCGCCGGCATCAAACGGAATCATCACCGCAGGGGTGCCTGCCTGCAACAGATCCAGCGCCGTATTATAGCCGCACATGCTGACCGAAGCAGCGGCGTTGTGCAGCATCTGGCGAAAATCAGGGCGGGCCGGTTCGATTATCGTGCGGGTGCCTTCGGCCAGATGGGCCAGTTTCGCCACCTGATCTGCGGCATTGCTGCCGCCAACCAATAATCGCCATTGCTGGTCGGGATTCAGACGTGCGGTCTTGACGGCGGTTTGAAACAACGCTTCACCTACGCTGCCGCCTCCTGCGCTGACCAGAATCTCGCCAGTTCCGGCTTTGTCGGGATGCGGTGTGGCGCCGGGTGGCGCAACATAGCCAGTATAGCGCAGAAACGGTGCCAGATTTTCCGAGACCGGCCAGCTTTGATCAAGCTGAGTGCTGTGCGGGTCCGAGTGAACAAGAACTGCGTCGTAATAGGTTGATGTGATTTCATCGGTACGGGTGGCTTTGGATGGCTTTGAGGGCGGCGCAAGGATGTCGCGGATCGAGGACAGAATGATCGGAGGTGTTGGTAAGGATTTGGCAGTGTCAAGCAGTGACAGGAATTCAGCGCTTAGAATGCGACGGCCAAAGGGGAACAGCTCGGTGATCAGGATGTCAGGCTGAAATGCGGCAAGGGCACAGTTCAATGCAGTGCTGCGGTGCTCCAGATAGCTGTCATCTGCAGGTGCTCCTGCACTGTCCAGCAAATGGGTAAAATTGATCCCGTCTGAGCGTAACGCAGGCAATTGCAGCATCTGAACGCCGCTATGGTCCAATTGTGGGGCGGGCATACCCCCCGAGGCGACCAGCACGTCGTTACCCTTGGCCACAAAAGCCCGCGCCAACGTCAGCGCGCGGCTTAAATGTCCGGCACCTAGTAAATGGGTGACGGCAATCAATGTCTTCACGCTTCGTCCTCGCGTCGGATGAGGCGCACGGGGTCGGGATCGGCCGTCAGCACTCCGTCTTTTAGATTCAATACGAACAAACGATTGCGTTTGATGCGGAATGGGGCGGGGCCGTCGAAATTCCAACCTGTGGCCTTCGCCATCAGCACCCGCATGATACCGATATGACAAACGGCAACGGTGTCCTGCGTTAATTCGTTAAGCCAGGGCATCAGCCGGTCCGATACCTGCTGCGGGCTTTCGCCGTTGGGCGGGCAATAGAACCAGCCCCAATCTTCGATATGTCGAAAACCTGAATCCGGTTGCGCAAGCAAATCAACACCGCGTTTGCCTTCCCAGTCGCCCCAGAACATCTCGGTTAAGCCTGGTGCTGTCTTTGGGCTGTGGCCAGTGACGATCTCAGCGGTCTCGCGGGCGCGGCCCAGCGGGCTTGACCACAACTCGGCGGTCCTCCATTCGGTGGGCAGGCTGTACTGTTGCAATTCGCGACGGGCATCATCGTCTAGGGGAATATCGCTGCGACCCTGTATTTGGCCAGCGCGGTTCCAACTGGTATGCCCGTGGCGAAGCAGGGCGATTTTGATCATATGCTTATGTCCAGCAAGGGGTGAACGGCGGACCAGAAACTGGTTGTTGCCGCACCGATCAGATGGTTCTTTTCGATCATGGCGCGACCGGCGGTGCTGCGCAATGTTCGCAGGCCCGGATCAGTTAAAAGTTGATCAAGATCACGGGCCAGCGCCTGCGGCCCTTCTTCTGGCAAAGGATATGCACTGGGTAAAACCACATCGCGCACGCCGTCACGATCCTGGGTAACAATGGGTAATCCAGCGGCCTGTGCTTCAAGGTAAACCATGCCAAAGGCCTCGTTTACTCCGGGCCACAGAAAAATTGACGCCTCAGCATAAGCGGTGCCCATTCCATTGCGATCCAACTGGCCAAGAAAGCGGACGCGATCTCCAAACGGTTTCATCAGAGCCTCGACCTCTGGCCGAGCCGGGCCATCTCCGGCAATGTTAAGTCGCCAATCTGAAGTTTGAAGCCCGGCTAGGGTTTCAGCGATTAGCGCGTACGAGTCCAATTTATCCCTTTTGCGCATCATGCCTGCAGCAAGTATTGGACCATCTGGCTGATAGGTATTGGCTGGCAAAGATGTGACCGGAAGAAATGGGCGTAGCAGGGCCAGCTTCTGGTGCTGGACTTGATCCCGTTTTAGTGTCTGCAGGTCCAACTGAGTGGGGTAAAAGATCAGATCTGCGGCGTCGGCCGCGGTTTCAGCGGCGGCAGCATATGCCGACCATGGGCCAGACAAGCGGCTTTTGGCGCGGCTGGATTCAATCTGAACATAAGGGATGTTCAAAGCCCGTGTGACAATGGGGCCAATCATGTCGGGGGCTTTGTAATAGTTGTGATACGTCACCCAAAGACGGGTGTCGTTGGCCGCCAACTCGTGGATCAAACGCGTGGCTTCGGTTTTGGCTAACATCCGTAATCTAGCCTGCTCGTCCGGGTTTCCAACCGCGTCGTGGACCCGAAGTTCAGAAACCAGATCGACGGTCGCGGGCCCAGCCTCAATCGCCTTCATCAGGTTTCGCGCCATTTCGCGATCCCCCGATGGGTTCGGATGGGTCGGAGGTTTCATCGGGGCGTAAAATGCGACAAGGGTCATATCAGGGATCGCCGCACAATTGGGTTAATCGCGCCGAAAGCCGAGTGATGCCGGGGGTCATGCCAAAATCTGATTTGAGCCGGATCAATGCCGCATCAGCCATGTCAGAGGCGTTGGCCGGATCATCGGCAACCGAAAGAATTGCATCGGCCAATGCCTGAGGTTGATCGTCTGACAACAGACCATGCGTGCCGTTGTCGATGAACTCCGGGATGGCTGACACTGGTGTCGACAGAATTGGCAGATGCTGCGATGCGGCCTCCATCAGCACATTGGGCAAGCCGTCGCGATCCCCGTCCTGCGCGACCCGGCTGGGCAGCACAAACAAATCGGCCGCGTGCATTGCCTTGATGACCTGTGGCTGATCGCATGCCCCCAACCAATCAACCCGGTCCGCTATGCCAACGCGTTCAGCATGCGCGGACATCTCGGATTTCAGATCACCACCACCAACATGGGTCCAACGCCAATCCAGACGATCTGGCAACAGCGCAAGCGCGTCGATCAATCGATCAAAGCCTTTTTTCTCAACCAGCCGCCCGACAGATAGCAAATGCATGGGATCACCAACCGCGCGCAGCGGTTTGTCCGGAGCCGCTGGAAATCGGGTCAGATCCAGCCCGTGATAGATCAGATCAATACGCGCCGGGTCTTTGGATAGTCCGCGCAAATATTCAGCACCAAACGCAGTGCAGGTCGCGCCAAACGTGGCTCCCAGCGCGGGATCTTCCAGCTTTTCGCGAAGCTCCCATTCGGGCGATGTCCAGATGTCTTTGGCGTGAGCTGAGAACGCCCAAGGTAGGCCCCGCATGATCGCCGCATATCGTGCAACTGACGATGGCGTGTGCAGGAAATGTGCATAAAGCCCACGTGTTTCGGCAGGTAATTCCGTGGCCATGACGCAAGCCTGACCAAACCGGCGTACACGATTGCGGGTGCGATCGCGACCGAAGTCTGCTTTCCAGATTGCCAGCGCCTTGCCAAACCCAGGCAGGCGGCGGGCGACGCGCAAAGCCCGCAAAACCCGCATCGGTTCCTGATGCAGGTACTCGGGCAAGTAGCGCACTTTTGCCCGCAGTTTGTCATGCAGAGGATGGCGTTTGGTATCGGTCGGAAAGCGTAGCGACCAGATCTCAAACTGGTGCCCGGCGGCTTCAAGCGCGACCAGTTCCTGGGCAATGAAAGTCTCGGATAACCGCGGCCAGCCTTTGACCACAACGGCAAGAGGCGAGCTCATTCGGCGGCTTGGTCAGATGGTGAATTCAGAAGTTTGGCAATCCGTATTGTGACGGTGTCCAGCCCGTCCAAAAGCCCTTTCGGCATCGCCAATGAGGGTGGATTTTGTCGCGGCAAGTTGCGGATTGCAGAGATCATAGCCTGTGGCGTCATGCCATCACGCGTTTCATCCAGCATGCGCACCAAGCCCAGTTGTTCGGCGCGACTGGCGCGAATGTACTGCTCAAGCCGGGGAACCGTACGCGGCACAATGACGGCACGTTTGTCAAAAGACAGTACTTCGCAGAACGTGTTATAACCGCCCATGCAAACCACGCCCTGCGCGCCGGAATAAAGCGCTTCGATCTGCGATTCAAAGCCAACGGTGCTGACCCGACCATTCAGGTTTTCCACTCGCGCTTCAAAATCGGCCCGCAGATCGCCGGACAAAAACGGGCCATAGACCAGTATGGCATGTGGCGAAAGATCGGGGTCTTGTTCATAGGCGGACAGGACCAGATCAACCATCGCCTTGCCGTCGCCACCACCGCCGGGCGTGATCAGGATATAGGGTTGTTCGGGTGTTTCGATTGGAGAGCTTAATTCGCGGCGTAAATAGCCGGTCCAATGCATCCGTGCGCGAACCGATGGGCTGAATTTCAACCCGGCAGTTGGATCATAAATGGATTTCAGCCCATAAACCCAAAGCTCGTCATAATAGGTTTCTGTGGCGTCAATCGCTCCTTTGCGATCCCATTCGGCGGCCAGAATCTCAGGCTCGTCCAGAACATCGCGCAATCCTAAAACGATCCGGGTGTTCCCGGCTTCGGTCAATAGATCCAGCGTAGGGAAAAGTTCACCGCGAAACCCTGTGGGTTCTTTGTCAACGATCAGTATATCAGGTTTATACTGCTGCGCAGTTGAGCGGATCAGCCCGGCCCGCAATGCGGTGGTCTCTTCAATATCCATGTCCATTGTTTGCGAGGTATAGCTTCCATCGCTGTGCTTGGTGACGCCGGGCAGGCGCACATGGTCGACCCGCATAGGAAAGGTGAAACGTCCAGCCACCGGAGATCCCGTCAGAATCAACGCCGTGGCGGAAGGATCGGCTGCAGTAATCGCCCCGGCCAACGCGCGCGAGCGTCGCAGATGCCCAAGCCCGAACGTATCGTGGCTGTAAAGCATGATACGTGGCGCGCGTGGCTCGGTCGTGGAATATAATTGATGCGTTGTACTCGTCATACTTTTGTCTGAAACCTCAAAACCGTGCCTATTATTTCAAAAGATGCGCTGAATTCATACAAAATTTTGCCTGCCTTGCTCAAGCAACGATTGGCGGGTTTTGTCAGTTCAGCAGAACATGCTGCAAACTCGTTTTCGCCAGTCATGCGTATCTGTGATTTCATCAATATTTTTGCGGCCATAATTCCAGCCCTTTAATCCGCGCTAGCGTTATTCGTGTATCCCGTCTGGGGATCGTGCTGTACTTGTAATCAGATACCGTTCTTCACAGCGGGTGTACTCGTTAATTTGTGCTGATTGCAAACCGGAAATTACGTTGTGTGTCTCTATTGCGCTCAATTTTTATGGGTTTTCGCCAGTGCCGCTGGGTGAGTTAGGTCTCATTCGTGTTGCGGGCTCATGTGTCGTTCAAAAACAGAATCCCACAAAATCGTACGGTGTTTGCACTTTGGTCAGCCTCCTGTATTTTTGCTGAAAATACATCCTGACAAGGCACACGCCATATGCTGCAAAAACTGTACCGCATGACATTGTTTGCGCTGTTCGCAATGGTGCTGGCACTTCCGGTAACCGCCCAGTCGCTACCCGGTCTTGGAATGTTGACGGGTGACGCCAGCAAAACTCAGGATAAAGGCGAAACTAAAGAGGAAAGCGATCTGGCAGCCGCCATCCGGCAGGCGGCTGAATCCGGCGTCAACGTCATTGTCATGGATGGCAATGGCCGTGTGATGAGCACCGAAACCACGCCCAAGCCAGAAGAAGCAACAGAATCCGGCGCGGACCAAATGGAACACGGCTCGCGCCTGATGCAGACCCAATCCGAAATTCGGGACTTTAGCGTAGCATTGGAAAAACGCCTTGTCGCGCTGCCGGTTTCCATCAACGAAGTCTTGTTCATATTGCGCGCGACAAGCCCCGATGGTCGCATTTGGACCTTTGTCGAGGTGTTGTTGTGGAGCTCTCTGTTTCTGGCTGTGGGAATGCTGTTTGAACGCCAGGTGTTTGGCAAGCGGGTCGTCCAACGGTTTGTTCTGGCCAGTATCGCCGAAGCCCCATTCGGGTATCGCGAAAAAATGCCGTATCTGGTGTTTCGGTTTTTCATGGCCTTGGTTGGCATCATGATTTCAATCGCGGTCGCCTTTCTAATCGGGTTGCTGGTTCATGGCAGCATAAATGATGAGTCAATTTTGTTTACAGTTACGGCTATTTACGTGGCCTATGCGGTTTGCCGGATTGCAATTGAAATTTGGCGTATGGTGCTTGCACCCTACTTGACGCAATATCGGATTCCCTCTTTCACCGATAGTGATGCGCGAAAGCTGTTTCGCTGGCTTAGTATACTGGCCGT
>PIVL01000975.1 GCA_003354145.1 Paracoccaceae bacterium | reverse complement strand
CTCCGCGCGGCCGACGGGAGCGTCGCCGTGCGGTTGCGCCATGACAGTAAGATGGCCGAGCTCTCTCTCTATCGAGGGCCGTCCGTTCTGCGACGGTTCGAGCTCTGTGTCAACCGTGCCGTCCGCCACTGGCTGCCCTGCACGCGCAGCGTGAGGGTCGAAACCTGGGAAATGGATCGTATGCGGAATCAAGGAACTGTCTCGTGGATTGGCTCCCGGACTCATCAGTTGACTCTCTGAGTCCGGCTCCACGGTGACTGTCCGAATGGCTGTCCCACACTGACAGTAAGACTCTCAGTGTGGACATCCCTCTGTCACCCCCCGCATGCCAGCGCATCGATGCAGCGATGCGCGGGCATAAGATGGAGGATGGGAGAATGGCGCGTAAGGTGAGTTGTGTGTAGTATCAGTGAAAGGCGGCGGCAGTGCCTGTCCCGCGACTGTGGGAATGTGTGGGTGAGTAGCGATTAAGAGGCGGCGGCTGGCGCCAGACCCGCGACAAGACTGTGCGCCCGTGCCGATCGCGATGCATCCGCGTGTCGGATCAAACGCGATGGGCGCGTGCGCGAGCGCTCCGTGTGCGTGCGGCGAAGCATCCAGACGATGGACCAAACGCGACACGCAACAGGTGGAGAGTTTGCGCGAAGCGCCCAGGTGATGGGCCAAACACGACAAATCAGCG
>PIVL01000129.1 GCA_003354145.1 Paracoccaceae bacterium | reverse complement strand
GCGTCTCCGCTTCCCTGTGGCCCGTCTGCCGCCCCGCTGGTGCATCTCTGCGCCGCCGGTAGGGGGGTTCTAGGGTTAGTAGCGGGTACCCGCAAGCACTTTCTGCAGGAAAATTGAAACCCGCCAAATTGGCCTGAAAAGACTGGGAAAAGCGCGTCGACCCGAAGGTCGGCCTGCTGAATTTCGAAGTCAGGTTTACAAGTACCAACCCAAAAAAACCTGGACTCGCAGCGCCTATCAGTTTTTGCCCATTCCTTTGAAAAACAACGAGCTGCATGCCCCAAAAACGGAAGTTGTCTGAGCTGCCAAACGCCTCTCTAGTCGGTTCTGTCGCAAACTTTTTGGAATATGGGCCTGCGCACGGACCTGTAGTAGACGCCGCTTTTCGAATCACCAGGTGGGTATCAGAATGTGACGATTGACTTCAAAGGCAGCCACTATCCGAGAGACGTCATCCTGTACGCGGTGTTTTTCTATGTCCGCTGTCATGGTAACGTTATTAGTCGGACTCTTTCGCGCTGGCGGCATTTATCCTGTATTTGGTAACTCTATTTACGAGATACCCACAGGCTGCTGGCGGGTGGACTTCAAGATCCTTTCTGCGCATTGGAGTAGGTCGCCACGATTTGCGGTTTCGCCGAGCTGATCTATCGCATTCCTTGCCGCAGTCAGATATTTGGGTCCGGCAGCGATCATGTTGGCGGCTCTCTGCCTTGGGAACCGGTCATTTCTTTCTTCGAGGTCTACGGCTCGGCAAGTCGGCAACACGACGAGCCAGTCGAACCAGCAGTTTCCGTTGATGCGGGAAGGCCACGCGAAGCCTGGTTTCGGCAGCGGGGTCATTTCTCAAAGCGAGAGCAGCCGCAAGCATGGGTCGCGACATTCCGAGATATAGGGCTGCGAGCATTGCATAGCGGTGGTGCCGGTCCTGCGAAAACAGCGCAGCATGCTGAAGCTCAAATTCGAAAGTACCGACAACCTGCATTGTCAAATCCACCCGGCGCGATTGGCGGCGGTTACCGCATCGATAGGCTTGCTCTAGTTGCCAAGAACCTTCGACAGTCCGGGTCAGCAGACGCGGAGAAACTTGTCGTTCGTTGCCTGGACTCGCGCGAACGGGCAGCAATTCGGATCCGCAAGACTTGCAAATCAGTGACCAAGCATATCTCCAATTACGCAGTGAAACGCCGGGCATTTCGCGGGTGCATGTCGGACAGTGCTGAAAGTCTGACCAGGACATACACTCGACCGGGACCCCCGCACGGCGCGCGAGCAACATACCTTTGAGATCACCCGTCGAAAGCCGTGCTATCGCGCAGAGCCGCTCGATATTTGCGCCTAGCAGTTCCGCCATTGTTTCCGGTGGATGTTCGCCATCAAATCCCAGGTACCCGCACAATTCCGGCACAGAGCAGTGGTTAGCGACGGCAAGACGAGTAATCCAACTCGACAAAAGTTCATCTGGCAGCGGAGCCGGGCGCCTTGGCAGCGGCCGGATGCTCACTTGAATGCCGGCATCGGTTGCCGCCGAATATTCCAGCTGTGTTTGGCCCAAATTGGTCGCCATGCCTGTATCGCTTCATCGGTAATCCGTTCGTCGCCAGTTTCAATTACTTCAATGGCCAGTGCCTTGATCATGATGAACACCCGCGATGTGACACCACCTGTCACGCCCAGAATGGTTCGAAGCGACTGGACGCTGAGACCCGACCCATACTCCAATACCATCGCGGCAATCAGTGTTTGGACGAGCCGGGAAAACTCTACGTCATCCTCCCACAGCGGAAGAAAATGCTCGTCGAGCCGACGCGCAAGTTGCTCGTCACCGCGAATGGCATCGACGGCTTCGTTGACGCCGAACACGACGAAGGAAACACACAGATCGTTGACCACAAACCGCAGCATATTCAGAAAACGCCTTTGTTCCCGATAGCTGCCCGCCAGCAATTTATGAACCTCGTCGATCATGATCATCTTAAGGTCCATGTCGCGTAAGTGGCTAAGGGCGCGCACCTCCAGTTCGGACACCGTGTGCCGGCCCCACATGGGCGCACCAATCGACGCAAGGATGTGTTGATAGAAGCGCCGCTCGTCAGGCGCGGGCGGAGCTTGAAGCAGAAGGATTGGCTTGCGTGTAACACCAATATCGGAGGCATATTGTGACGGATAGAGGCTCTCCATCCTGTTGGCGATCATGGTCTTGCCTATACCGGAACTGCCATAGACCATAAGCCCCGGCATCCGGGATTGCCTTGGCATTTCCATTAAAGAAATCAGTCTGTTGAGAACAATCGTTGCACGGTCAAACGCGATCCAACGATCGCTGCGAATACGGTCAAGTCTTTCGTCTAAATCCATCAAAATCATCTATTGGGTAAGTTGGAAGATCAGGGTTACTGGTATCAATCGCGAACATCTCTCGGGATGGGTCGCGTTTTGGTTTGTCGCTTGGAAGCCGCGCCTCGCGCTCGCCTTCAAGCCGCGCCGTCAAGGTTTGTTGCCGGGACGCGTGGGCGATACGTCGCTGTTCTTCAACAATCTGAAACAGCATCGTTTCGGAGATCGTGCCCCCGTGACGCTCGTGATAAAATGCGCTGGCGCGTCGCGCCTCCCAAAGCGAGATCCTTGGTCGCGACAGGTCTTTGTATCGCGCCGCGATGGCGCGCCCATCTTCCGCGACAACCCAAATCTGAGACATGTCCCGGGGATCATATTTGACCATGACTTTCCCTGCGCCCCGCCCAATCATTGGTCCGAATGCATCGCTCCAATAGCCAACTGAAAACAATTTGATTCCGGTTCGGCCCAACTGCCGACGCTCGGAAGGAAGAAAGCTGATCCGGAACGCTTCCGTATCAACCACCTGTCGACCAGCGTCATCGCCGCCAAGATCTGCCCATGCTGCAAGCGGAGCCCGGCCCAACCCACTGTGCCGGGTATTGTGATAGCGGCAAATCTCTAGTTTGAGCCAGTCCTCGAACTCTTCCAGGGTCATCGAGGCATTACCGGTGCTGTCATACTCCCCTTTGTCTTTGGGCGACGACTGCGTTGTCCCGGGGAGTACATGCACTGCTCCCATGGCCGTCCCGATCAGCCGTTCGACATGGCCACCGTAGTGCACACGCCCTGGCGGCCTGTAATTAACCAAAATGCCCCATTCAGCACATGCCGCCTGGAAGGCATTGCTGCGGAAGTCTCGCCCGTTATCCACGTGAATGGCTTGAGGGATGCCCGATGCAGGCCAATATAGTTCTTCCAGTGACCCTGGCGTGCGGATCGACTTCGGTCGAACGCAATGATCCAGACATAAGCCAATGGAAAGAACCGATGGCGCATCGAAACTGACGTAAGCACCCAGTACAACCCGGGTCGCGATATCGACCGCAAGCGTCAACCACGGTCGGGCCAAAGGCTTGCGTTCAACCTGATCGACGAGAATAATATCCACTAAGGTGTGGTCGATCTGGACGACTTCCAAGGGACGTTCCACGTCCAAACCTCCTGCCCTCGGTTCGAATACCTGCCTGGCTGCCTTCGCGCCTTGCCGTTTCCGCATTACCTCCCGTTGGTCCATCGCATCAAGACGGGCTTTGACCGTCTGTCGCGACGGAGGATGAAAACCTTTGGCGGCGCACTCTGCACGGATCTCAGTAACAACCCTTCTGAAACTTGGTCTTTCCAAAACAAGGTATCGCTCGCGCAAAACCCGATCGATCAAATCCTCGACGCGCTGAGGAAGACGAAACGATCCATGCTTTGGCCCGCGGCGTTTAGGCTCAAGCGCACTTGCGCGCCCATCGTTCTCGCGCAAAAGCCCCAAGAGGCGCCATGCCGTACTCATGGAAACGGCGAGTTGAACTGCGGCGACTTCAATTGCGGACCCAAGTTCATGACCGTCTTTCTGTAGCGAAAGCAGGGGTCGCAAAACCTCTGTCCTTTCTAATGCAACCTCTCCAGCACTGCCTTCCAATGATCCCTGTCCCATCAGTTATCCACAAAAACTATCGCCCGATAATTAACCGTACCATCGCATAATTAAGGTTACCATCCCAAAATCTACGTTACCAACCGTGGCTGAAAAGTAAGGAAAAAATCAGACACAAGTCCGAAAAATGACGTGACCATGACATTTGGCGATCACGATTGCTGACGTATATCCGGCTTTTCTGAGCGGCCCGATAAATCGTCGCCGCGAGCCCCGATGGATTTCCGCAGACCAAGTCCCATACGGCTTATTGGACAACTGCGTGTCCCTGACATTCGACGGGGTGTCTTGGCTATGTGCCCAAGTTGTTAACATCGAGCGGTATCACGCAGGACCCCATTTGGGACAAATCACGCTCATGAAGTGGAAAAACGCCAAAGGCGGAAAAGAAGAGACACAAAGCACGCAATCAAACGCGTTTCCACACAGCCTTGGCCGTTTGCGTCAATTGGGTCAGACCCTAACTTACGTCAGCTGTGCCTGCAGGACTGTGGCAGAAGGCTGCAAAATCCTCCGAAATCGCCGAACAGGCGGCCTCAATCAATGCCTGACCATATTCTGGCCGCGCAAGTGCTGAATGTGACCCAACGCGGCCATCAGGAAACTGAGCGCGATGTTCTTTTGGCGAAGAGTGTTTATCGCCAGCATGGGCCGCGATAAATTCCTGGCTTAGCTTTTCGGGTGGTTCGCTGGCGACACCGGGTGGAATCGAGCGATAGAAAGCTTGCGTTATCGAGATTTCGGCAGGGGTCGCATGCATCCCCTCCCACTCACCAAAATAGTTCTGGCGAAGTTGCTGAACCGGTTGGAAATCCCACCAGCTTTTAATTCGAACCGATCCACTTGGCAGACGCGCAATCACGTGGTTGATGGGCTCAATATTGGCACCATGGCCGTTCAGGATGTAAATTTTCCCAAACCCCTGATGTTGAAGCCCGGACAGAACTTCGAAAACAACGGCCTTGAACGTGTCAACAGACAACGAGATCGTCCCGGGAAAGGCCGTGTTAAAATGGGCTGGCGTATAGGCAAGGGTCGGCGCAACGATTGAATTGTTAGTTTTGGCTGCGGCCAGTGCAAGCTTCTCGGCGCATATCGCGTCGGTTCCGATCAAGCCCATGGGACCATGCTGCTCGGTTGATCCGACCGGAAGGAAAATTCCGTCAGAATTCGCAAGATAGGCGTCGACCTCGTACCAGCTCATCTGGTCAAGTCGCGCGGTGTCTAATGTATCGCTCAAATTGCGTACCCCCATTCAAGTCATGCACAATTCTGCTGGTCGTCAATCAAAATAACGCGCCGAATTCGTTCTCCAGCGCTTTTGTTTGAAATTCAGCCAGACTAGTCTATGCCAATGAATACATTATCTGGTGACAATTCCGAAAAGAAACCTCTGGATCAACTTGTTGGTGCTGCGGTCAAAAATGACCGGACCCTTGCGGGTTTGACGCTTGCCGAGCTCTCAACAAAATCATCAATCTCAACCGCGATGATATCCAAGATCGAACGGGGCCAGGTTTCGGCTTCTTTGACCACGTTGAATGCGCTGGCAAATGCGATTGGCGTACCGATCATCAATTTCTTTGCCGACACGGTGGAATTTGCGGATGTATCTTTTGTTGCCGCCGGTGAAGGTGTCAGCGTTCGGCGTATGGGCAGCTCGTTTGGCCATGATTACAAAATGATCGGCCGGGCTGCATCAAAGCATATCGGGTTTGAGAGCTTTATGGTGACGCTTGAGAAACCGTTGAACCCGAGGCCTTTTTATCAGCATCGCGGGATCGAGTTCATTTACATGATCGAAGGCTCAATGAGCTACCGCTGTGGCGAAGAAACCTATGCGCTTAATCCTGGTGACAGCTTATCGTTTGAATCGACTTCGCCGCATGGGGTCATAACCTTGAAGACGTCCAAAGTAAGCTATCTGACAGTGGCGTCAAAAGCGCAGGTAGCTGACTGATCAGGTCTTAGAAAAAAGGCCGCGACATGTCGCGGCCCTTCTGTTTACTGGATGGGGAATTAAAGCCCCCATTTCGCCTTGGTCTCTTCAAAAAACCCCTTGGCCTTTTTCATTTTGATCCAGTTGCTCACATAGTTGATCCAGACCTGATCGTCCTGTGGCATCAACATTGCGATCACAGCCGGCGAACGCGCCTCGGCATTCTTGACGCGCATGATCGGGAACTTCTGGGCAAGCGTCGCGCCTTCGATATTGGACGTGATGAACACGTCAGCCCGACCAGCAATAACCTCTTGATAGCCACGGGCCGGGCCTTCGACGAGTTTGATTTCTGCATTTGGAAACCATTCTTCGACCATTCCCTGAAACGACGTACCAAGAGTTGTAGAAACCTTGATGCCCGGCTGGTTGATCGAGTCATAACCGTCAAACCGGTCGGCCTGATCCGCCATCGAAAACGGATAGATTTCGGCGCTCAGATAGCTTTCAGAATACCCTGCAACTTTCATTCGCGGCGCAGAAATAGAAGCCGAGCCCGTCAGATGGTATTTGCCAGCAACAACACCGTTAACCAGAGTTTTCCAATCGGTGGGCACAAATTCAACTTCGACGCCCATATCCTTGGCGAGCTCGGTCATGACATCAATGTCAAACCCCTTATAGGTATTGGTGGCCGGGTCGCGCACGCTCATCGGGTTCCAGTCGCCGGTTGTGCCAACTTTCAAGACCCCTGAGTCCAAAATTTCGTTAAGCGCAGATTGCGCTTGTCCCGAGGTTGCCAACCCCATTCCTAGAACCAAAGCCGCGGCAGCCCTAACAAATCGTTTCATGTTCTTCCTCCCTTAAATGGCAAATGTTTTTCTCATATTTATCAGAATGAACCTTGATCTAACGACATTACAACCGCTAACCTCAAGAAATATTTTTCTTGTGAGGAAATTATTCTTGAAAGACCATCCTGCGCAGGACTTCGCGATTGAGCTTGTTGACGTGAACAAGTGGTTTGGTGACTTCCATGTCTTACGCAATATCAACCTGTCGGTTCGAACCGGGGAAAAGGTCGTGATTTGTGGCCCCTCAGGCTCAGGAAAATCGACGGTGGTGAGATGCATTAACCGGCTTGAGGTACATCAGCAGGGTACAATCCATGTTGATGGGATAGAGCTGACTGCTGACCCAAAATCAATCCATGACATTCGCGCCGAGGTAGGAATGGTCTTTCAGCAATTTAATCTGTTCCCACATTTGACCGTACTGAAAAATTTAATCCTGGGACCGATGAAGGCACGTGGTTTGTCGCGTCAACAAGCCGAAAAAACAGCGCGACATTACCTTGAGCGGGTCAAAATTCCAGAACAGGCAGACAAAAAACCGGGGCAGTTGTCAGGCGGTCAGCAGCAGCGCGTGGCCATCGCCCGAAGCCTGTGCATGGAACCCAAAGTCATGCTGTTTGACGAGCCGACATCGGCGCTTGACCCGGAAATGATATCCGAAGTTCTGGATGTGATGGTCGAACTTGCCAATGAAGGGATGACGATGGTGGTCGTCACGCATGAGATGGGGTTCGCGCGCAAAGTTGCTGACAAAATGGTGTTCATGGACGCTGGCGAAATTGTCGAACAGGGTAAACCAGATCAATTTTTCAACAATCCTAAATCCGAACGTTGTCGAAAATTCCTTAGCCAGATTTTGCAGCACTAGGAGACGTCCATTGAAAAAAGCGGCCCTACTCTCACTGCTGTTCCTTGTCCTGAGCGGATGTGCGTCATCCTCATCCTGGGGTTGGTACGTCATTGACCCAAGAACAAAATCGGGCTGGATCAACATCAAGTTTCTGGTTAGCGGCATGGGCTCTACCATCCAGATTTCGCTGATCGCGGCGTTCATATCCATCATTTTAGGCCTGATAATCGTCCTCCCAGGCCTGTCGTCGCGGCGATGGCTGCGGGTCATCAGTCGAATCTATGTGGAATTCGTGCGCGCAATTCCGTTGTTGCCAATGCTGTTCTGGGTCTTTTACGGCTTACCGCTGATCTTCAAATCCATGGGACTGAACATTCCCATTGATCCGTTTTGGGGTGCAATCATCACCCTTGCGATATCAGACAGCGCGTTTACCGCCGAGATTTACCGCGCAGGCATCCAGTCGATTCCCAAAGGCCAGACCGAGGCCGCACAGACCGTTGGCCTGAGCTATGCGCAGTCCATGCGATATGTGATCCTGCCGCAGGCGGTGCGGTTGATTTTGCCGCCTATTGCGAACCAATTTATCTATATCGTCAAAATGTCTGCCTTTGCCTCGGTTATCGGCATGCAAGAACTGACACGACGCGCGAACGAGCTTGTGGTGTCTGAATATCGACCGCTTGAAATCTATTCCCTTTTGATTGTCGAATATCTGGTCCTTGTCCTGGTCATCAGCGCCGGGGTGCGCTGGCTTGAGCGGCGCATGGGCACTGGCGATCATCGGTAAAAGGAAAACTCGAATGAACTGGCAAGACTTTATGGCTGAGACACTTTCCAATTGCGGAACATTGGCCAAGGAAATTCCTGACTCGGTCAGAGGCTTTGAAGCAATGGGAAAGGCAGCCAAGACCGACGGTGCGCTGGACCTGCGCACCAAGGAGTTCATGGCTTTGGGCATTGCCATCGCCACCCGCTGTGACAGCTGCATCGGCTTTCATGTGCAGGCCCTGATCCGGTTGGACGTCACCCGAGAACAGCTTTGCGAAGGGCTGGCCATGGCGATGTATATGGGCGGTGGGCCTTCTTATGCTTACAGTGCCAAGGCGCTCAAAGCTTTCGATTTTTTTTCAGAATAGTGAGCACAGGATATGGCAAGAGAACTGATAACCGACAGCCCCAAATTTGTTCGCAACTGCTGGTATGTGGCCGGTCGCAGCGCGGATTTTACTGCCGAATTAAATGCGGTCCGGTTGCTGGCCGAGGACATCGTAATCTTTCGTGGTGAGTCCGGTGAACCAATCGCGCTGGAAGACGCCTGTCCGCATCGGAAACTACCACTGTCAAAGGGCAGTATTTCAGGCAGCACCGTTGTGTGCGGCTATCACGGTCTGGCCTTTAACTGCAAAGGCCGCTGCGTAGCGGCTCCAACGCAACAAGACGCCATCCCCAAACGCGCAGTGGTACGCTCATATCCGGTCGAGGATCGCTGGGGTTTTTTGTGGATATGGATGGGCGACGAGGCCCTCGCAGACACGGGCAAAATTCTGGACGTGCCGAATTACGATTCCGCAGACTGGGCCAGAACGCAGCGCGGGGCCATGTCGATGGCCTGTAACTATCTCTATATTACCGACAACCTGCTTGATCCATCACATGTTGCATGGGTGCATCTGACATCCTTTGCCGGAGCCGGGACTGACAATCTGCCGCTGGATATGGAGGAAGACGACGACACATTGACCGTGTCACGCTGGATCTATGCCCAATCCGCGCCGCCGTATTACCTGAAAATGCTGCCCTTTGGCGACAATTGCGACCGCAAACAGCACTATGAATGCCGACTGCCCTCAACCGCGATCAACATGTCGGTCTATACAAAGGCCGGTCTGGGTGGCCCGGACAAACCGGTTCCGGACAGTGCGTTTATCAATGTCTCTTACAATTTCATCACACCGATCGACAAAGATAATTCACTCTATTTCTGGTTCCAGCACCGTAATATGCATGCGGATGACAAAGAACTTTCAAAATTCATGTTCGAGGGTGCAACCATGGCGTTTAACGAGGATAAAGACGTTCTTGAAGGCGTTCATTCCGGTATGAAAAACCGCAAAACTCCGTTTCTGAACCTTGGACTTGATGCCGGGGCGATGCGGTTTCGCCGTAAGGTTGAGGCTAGGATTGAGGCCGAATTAACTTAGTCATAAGACAGTTGGCCATCCGGACCCAGCCCGCAATTCTGGGCGGGGTTTTCAAAAACCTTACGGATCAGGGGGAATTCCCTGAATATCTCTTCTCCCCCGGTGAGTCTTTCGGGGTAGAGACGACCCTTTTCCCAGATATCGACTCCGTCAATCGTGATTGTCGGATCAAGCACATTCAGAGATATTTCCCCCGGAGCATAGGCCCCGCAGGTATGAAAATGCAGCAATCTGGGATTTCCAAAAGCCCCGCCGCTCCAGCGTTCAAAACTGGCACTAGCGGGTTGAACATAGTCGCAGCCGGGGTGAATTCCCGCATGCCAGGAATGGACAAAATTGCGGTCGATGTTGAACATCCCCGCGACCAGATCAAAATGCTGCTCAGCGGCGGTAACATCCTGCGGAGAGCCTTCAATAGCGGTCAGCTGATGGCCGTCGAAATGGATCATCAGCGTATCCTTGATCCGGCAACCGTAGGGTTCGTAATACTGCGATCCAGTGCCGACCAGAAACCCACGCTGCGCAACTTTACCCGAGAAATTGCCCGCCGGGACTGGCGTGAATACCGACATCGGAAACCGGGTAACTGTAACATCAGAGGCCGTTGGCGGGTAGTCCGCGTTTGGCCCGCCAAAGTCGGTACCTAGCGGGCAAGTAACACGCACGTTGCGCGCCTGTGCCAGTGCTGAATTGACGACACCCTTCAGCTTCACAAAACCCTGATAGTCGGCCTGCCCAAAGGAAGACGCCAGCATGCTTTTGTCCAATGCATAAGACACAATCGGCCTGATCCCATCCATAGACTCGCGAAACCGAATCTGATCGCCCAGCCGTGCCAGAAACAGCGTTCGGTCAGCGGCTTTCATCTGGGCGATCAGGTCGGCATCCGGGTCTGAAACTTTCTGGTTGAACGGCACCTCCAAAAAGCTGGCGACCAACCCCAGTTGTTCCGCGCAATCACGTACAGCATCCACAATCGCGTGATCATAATACCCAAGATCCGGTGACTCGTGTAAAACCAAAAGACGGTCGCCTTCTGTCAGCCCGCCACATGCAGCCAACAGATTTTGTGCGCCTTTTGAAATATCATGTTCAATCATACTCAGATCCGTTTTTTCAGGCCTCGTTCAGGTATCAATGGATACATCCCAACCCTAATCCAAGGTGCTTTGAAATAACCATGGTATTTTACTGATACGAACATTTTTTACTGACTTTCAGGGACCTTCCACGCTACTGATTTGTATAATCAACAAGGGGATGATGATGACTGCATGGATCAAAATGATCGAAGACGCGGATGCCCACGGGCGGTTGAAAGAGCTTTTGGACAAGGCCCGTTCGCCGCACGGAACCGTTGATACTGTAATGAGGGTGCATTCCTTGCGGCCTGAAACCATGAACGGGCATGTGACACTCTATCGGTCGGTGTTGCACAGTGACGACAACACCCTGCCCTTCTGGTTTCTGGAAATTGTTGCCAGTTACACGTCTATTTTGAACGATTGCACTTATTCGCTGACCCACCATTTCATGAACGTACGCAATCTGCTTCGCGATCAGCCAAGGTCTGACCGGATATTCACCGCCCTGAAGGCGCACATGCCCGAGGACGAGTTCGAAGGCAAAGAATTGGCGTTGTTAAGATATGCCGCCAAATTGACGACGGATGTTGGCAAGTTGGTGAAGTCTGACTTTGAAGCACTGAAAATAGCAGGAGCTGAGGATGGAGAGATATTGGAGGTCAATCAGGTCTGTGCCTATTTCAACTATTCCAACCGTCTACTGAATGGATTGGGGGCCACCACAGAAGGTGATGTGATCGGATATTACAAAGATGACGACTAATACACGGCGTTGTTGCATGTGTGGATGCCTCCTTTTATGCAAGTGTTTTTAACGTTCTGAATATGTGATCGGGTGCGTTCATGTGTCAGGCCTCATTTGTGCGACACTTCACATGGCCGCGGGC
>PIVL01000450.1 GCA_003354145.1 Paracoccaceae bacterium | reverse complement strand
GTTATCGGCTGGATGGATTCTTGAGGGGAGAGCCACCCTTCTGGAGTTCGAACCCCGCATGGAAATCTTCCTTACCGCTTTTGATGATGTCCCCGATCCACGGGCCAGTAATACCCGTCTGTCAGTGCCGGATGAATACTCCCCAAAAGTGCGAATTGAAAATTCCCCAGTTTTGAGCGCCGGGGAGCCATGATTTTTGGGGATGCATCCCCAAAATCATGGCGTCGGTAAACTGTATCCGCCTGAATGGTCCCATTGGAGATGAAGGGAGTTCAGGTGGTAAGATTGAGGGAGATTGTTTTGATCCACGACTTAAAAAGGCAGGGCCTGAGCGTCAGCGCGATTGCGCGCAAACTGGGGGCCGACAGAAAGACAATTCGCAAGTATTTGAAGACTGGGCTTGAGGCCCCGGCTTATGGTCCACGCGCCGCACAGCCTCGCGTGATTGATCCGTTTTGCGAGTATCTGCGAGAACGGGTGCTGCAATATCCCGGCCTGTCTGGAGCACGGCTTTTGCGAGAGATCCGCGATATGGGGTATGAGGGCGGCTATTCCTCCGTGACGGATTATCTGCGCGACGTGCGTCCAGCGGAGTTCACCGGTTTCGAGCGCCGTTTTGAAACACCGCCGGGCTGCCAGGCACAGGTGGATTTTGCCGAGTTTCAAACCGTGTTCACGGATGAGCCTGGTGTCGTTCGCAAGGTTTGGCTGTTTTCAATGGTATTGGGCCATAGCCGCTGGCTTTGGGGACGGTTTTGTTCCAACCAAAATTTGCAGACGGTTCTGCGGAGCCATATTGCTGCCTTTGATGCCATGGATGGGGTGCCCTCAGAAGTGCTCTATGATCGCATGAAGACGGCTGTCATCGGCGAAGATGGCGATGGCACCGTCACTTACAACCGTTCGCTGGTGGCGCTGTTGAACCATTATGGCGCCGTGCCGCGCGCCTGCAAACCATACCGCGCCAAAACCAAAGGCAAAGTGGAGCGCCCCTTCCGCTATATCCGGCAGGATTTCTTTTTGGCCCGGACCTTTCGCAACATAGAGGATCTGAACGCGCAGTTTGAAGACTGGCGCACTCAGATTGCCAATCCGCGCCTCCACGCCACCACCGGCCGGATCGTGGAGGACGCCTTTGTCAGTGAACAACCGTCTTTGAGCGCGTTGCCGTTGGTTCCCTACAATGCCGTCCTGATGGTGGAGCGCCGCGTCAGCCATGACGGTATGGTCTCGGTGGCCGGGAATTACTACTCTGTGCCAGATACCACCCGCAAACGGGTGGTCGAGGTGCAAAGCCACCCCTGCAAGATATGCATCTTCGAAGACGGCGGATTAATCGCCACGCATCCTGTGCTGGAAGGCAAAAACCAGCGCCGCGTCGATCCAGCCCACCGTAAAGCCCCCCCGGCAAACGAGACCGCACATCCGCGGGTCGACGTGCCGCAAAGGTCTCTGGCTTTTTACGGGGCCGTGGGGCACCGCCTGGCGGCGCAGGGAGACGCACGATGACCTCGGTGCTGGATAACATCCGCGCCAGCCTTGTGGGTTTGAAAATGCCCCGCGCGCTGGAAGCGCTGGACCACACCATGCAACGGATCGAACAAGGCGAGATTACAGCCATTGAGGCGATTGATGCGCTGTTGTCTGAGGAATTTACCAACCGCGAAACCCGCCGTGTGACCATGGCACTGATGACCGCCAAGCTGCTGCCCGTCAAAACGATTGAAAGCTTCGACTTCTCGTTCCAACCGTCTTTGGACAAAAGCCGTATCATGGCTTTGGCGCAACTGGATTTTGTCAGGCGCGCGGAAACCGTTCACTTCCTGGGTCCGCCTGGCACCGGCAAAAGCCATTTGGCGACAGCGCTTGGCGTGGCCTGCGTCAAAGCGGGAAAGAGCGTTTACCGCGCGACCTTAGCTGAGCTGATCGAAGCGTTGCTCAAGGCTGAGCGCGAAGGGCGCCTGGTAGAAAAACTGCGGTTCTACACCCGTGCCGCTTTGCTGATCGTCGATGAAATTGGTTACCTGCCCATCAGCAACGGTGGCGCAAACCTGTTCTTCCAATTGGTCAACGCCCGCTACGAAAAAGGTGCAATGATCCTGACATCCAATCGTGGTTTTGCCGAATGGGGCGAGGTTTTTGGCGACCCTGTCGTGGCTACGGCACTGCTGGACCGGCTATTGCATCATGCTGTTGTCGTTCAAATTGAAGGCGCCAGCTACCGGCTACGACACCACACCGATCTGATCCCGGAGCATATCCGCGCCAACGCACCAATCTCACCGCCGCCGCCGCCAAAACGTCGCGGACGCCCTGCAAAAAAGGAGGCTACGATCAACCCATACGGCTGATCACCAAACCAGAAAACTGGGGAATTTTACTTCGGCACTTCTGGGGAAATTTGCATTGGCGTTGACAAATGCCGCCGATATTGAAACCTACAGGTGCTTGCTTGATCCAGAACAGCCCTGCCGACGTGATTTACACTACCTTCTCACAGTCATTTCTGCGAGGCATATGCGATTAAAGAAGCACCGCCGCAAAGTTACCAGGCGGATGAGTAATGTTGTGACCTTGCGTCACTTGGTCCATTTTCACACGGTTACACGGTTACAAAACAACTTGTAAGCCATTGATTTATATAAAATCATGCCGTTGTCCAGTATCTCACAGATGGTTTTGGCATCGTAACCCACATCCAACAGCAAAAACGCCCGGGCTCGCTTCCACACAAGAGCATCTACCTTGCGCCGACGGCAAATGGCCTGAAGTGCAGACCGCTGGTCCTCGGTCAGGGTCACAGGTTTTGGTTGCTTGTCCATGCTGCCATC
>PIVL01000974.1 GCA_003354145.1 Paracoccaceae bacterium | reverse complement strand
TTCCGCTGGGACGAGGAACAGGTGAATCGCGAACTCGACAAGAAGATGAGCCGCGCCTACCAGGCCGTGCGAGAGACAGCGGATCAGCACAACATCGACATGCGGACCGCGGCGTTTGTGCTCGCCATCCGCCGGGTTGGACGAGCGGCGTTGTCGCGGGTCCACATTGAACAGGAGCTGCCTTTCTAATGTGCCGGTGGTTTGCATATTCAGGCTCGCCCGTTCCGAGCGGAACCTTCCTGCTGCAGCCCAAGCATTCCCTGATTGACCAGAGCCTGCATTCGCGCATGGGTGTGGTGACAACCAATGGCGATGGTTTCGGCATGGGGTGGTTTGATGACAAAGGAGAGCCCGGTCTTTACCGATCGACCTTCCCGGCCTGGAATGACCAGAACCTGCGTGAATTGGCAGCGCACATCCAATCCAGCGTTTTTTTGGCACATGTGCGTGCCTCGACCGGGACACCGACCCAGCAGACGAACTGCCACCCGTTTCGCCACGGGCGGTGGCTTTGGATGCATAATGGTATGATCCGGTCGTTCAGCACCATCAAGCGGGACCTGATGCTGGCAATCGACCCGAGCCTGTTTGCATCCGTCGAAGGATCGACAGATTCCGAAGTCATGTTCTACCTGGCATTGACACAGGGGCTGGCCGAAGACCCGGCCGGAGCCGTGGAGCGCATG
>PIVL01000449.1 GCA_003354145.1 Paracoccaceae bacterium | reverse complement strand
CAGAACAAAAGTCCAGGGAAGCGTGTTGCTTGCTGGTGGCCAAAAGGCGCGCCAGACATAATACCAGTGTCCATTTTCGGGGCCATGGTTCGGTGTGAAGACGGTAGAACCGGTGATATTGACGTTGGCGTCTGTCCAATCGGCCATTTTTTCCTCCTAGAAGTCAGGTGACACGCGGGTACTGCGATCGCGAGAGTCGCGGATTACCCCCAAACTCGGCAAAAGTGGGCCTGCCTGCATAGACTGCCCCCGTACCCGGGAGCTGTGGCCGCTCGTGGTCACACAAACGAGGCCAGCCCTCACTGAACTCTACGATACACGGAAACACGACCGTCAGCATTGATCTGCATCAAGTTGGTTCAATTTCGCTGCGTTGCAGCCAGTCACCATCAAAAGTCCCGTCCGATAGCAGATGCCCGCAGTAAAGATCACGGAGCGGAAGTCCAATGCCGGGCGCAAGCCGTTGGACGCGGTGCTGATGTTCAAGACGCTTGTACTGAGCGCGCTCTACAACCTTTCTGATGATCAAGTCGAATATCAGATCAGGGATCGTTTATCCTTTATGCGGTTCTTGGGCCTTGGTCTTGGCGACAGGGTTCCGGACGCAAAGACCGTTTGGTTTTATCGCGAAGCGCTGGCACAGGCGGGCAAGGTGGAGGATTTGTTCAAGCTCTTCGATGATCATCTGGCGCGGCAGGGGTATATCGCGCGGGGAGGGCAAATACTGGACGCATCAATTGTGCCGGTGCCGCGCAATCACAATACGCGCGAGGAAAACGCAGCGATCAAAGTCGGTGAGGAACCGGAAGGCTGGAAAGACAAACCTGCCAAGAGATCACAGAAGGACATCGACGCACGTTGGACCAAAAAACACGGCAATAACCATTATGGCTATAAGTGTCTGATTCAAAACCTTACACATGATTACAATATCTTACGATCCTGCGCGTGAGGGTTCTGATGTGTGCGATGAATATCCACGCCTGTGAACTTTCGATGGATTTTTCCCAATCCTTGGCCAGCCTCCGGCAACGGTTCAGCCATGCGAAGGTGCGTTCGACGACCCACCGGCGGGGGATGACTTCAAAACCAATCGCGGTATCTGAGCGCTTGACGATCTCAATTGTCCAGTTGCCAACCTCCGCAAGAGCGTCGCGCAACTTTGGTCCTGCATAACCGCCGTCCGCGAAAATATGGCGCAAATCAGGGTAAGCGCCACGGATGGATTTCAACACTTCCGGTGCGCCGTCGCGGTCCTGAATTCCGGCGCTATGCACAACCAACCCAACCATGAACCCGAGCGTGTCGGTGACAATATGGCGCTTGCGGCCCTTGATTTTCTTGCCTGCATCATATCCCGAAACCCCGCCGCTTTCCGTTGTTTTTATGGACTGACTGTCCACAACACCGGCGGTAGGACTGGGTTTCTTGCCGTGCAATTCCCGTGCCATCGCCACCAAAAGATGACTGATCATTTCAAAGATACCGTCCTCTCGCCAGCGATAGAAATAGTAACGCACGGTGGACACAGGCGGGAAATCATTGGGCAACATGCGCCACGCGCAACCGGCGCTTGCGATGTACAAAATGGCATCAACGACATCACGCATCGCCGTGCTGCGCGGGCGACCTGTCGTTTTGGGGGGCGGAAGGTTCGATGCGATCAATTCCCATTCCTGATCTGTTACATCGCTTGCATAGCGCCCAGATTGTCGGTCATATCTACTGCGAGTGATTTCAGTCCAGGCCATTGCGATCTCCTTTGAATCTTATCAATCCAATTGAATCACAAACTGCTGAAATCACTCAACTAGTTTTGGTTCAGACACTAAGTTGGCACGGCGCTTTTACCCAAACTAAACCGCCCGAACCGCCGCATCTTGCCGCGCACAGTTACGTCCAATAAGATTGCCTTATCGGACGGTTTTAGGATAGCCTGCGCATAGGGCAGAAAACAACGAGAAATCGAGCTAAGACCCAGCTAACGCCCCCTTAGTCAACGAAGGCGACGAGAGAAGCGCCCCATCTGGCGAGGCTCAGGGACTTCTTACCTTGCAGGTGTGTTCAGAAGCGCTAAACACCATCGATCAAAATATCCAGTGCCCGCTTGAGAGCATCACGGTACTCAGCCAAAGACCCAACTGGCTCACGCAGCTCTGCGCCCGGCACAGCGGCGAGCTCTTGCACCCGAACAATCCACATCAAGTCTTCAACCTCAACAGACGGCGTAAGGCCTGGAAACGCTGTATAGCGCCCGGCCTCACGCAAAGGTGCCACGATCCTCGACGCCTCGATACCGATCAGGTCTGTCTGCAGGTCAACAACAAGCTGCCCGCCATTCAGACGATAAAGGTCAAACTGTGCCATATGAGTAAACGCCTAGAAGCTTCGATACTGAGCAAGAGGCAAACCGTTTTTGGAAACCTCTTCAGCATAGGCGTTAATCGCATCACTGTTTTCAATCCGCCACAGACGATTACGCTCGGTTTTAGAGGCATCAGCAATCGCGGTATCGGCGAGGCGCGACATATTGAGGCCGAGCGAGCGGGCAGTCTCTACTACGTCCGCATCCAACGTCAGATTAACTTTTATACGTCCCATAGGAACCTCTCGGAGTATACGCATGTCTAAGGAGTATAACTTACCCACCCCATCAACGCAAGACGAGCCAAATACCATCACCCTGCCCTCTCAGGTCGCGGGATCAGGAAGCCTTGATCGCCTCGTCGACACCGCCAAAGACTATGCACGCCAAGCAACCGCTGAAAACACCAACGCCGCCTACAAAGCCGACTGGGCGCATTTCTCCAGCTGGTGCCGTCGAAGGGGCGC
>PIVL01000973.1 GCA_003354145.1 Paracoccaceae bacterium | reverse complement strand
CACAGATCGGGAGCTGGAAAGCGTAACCTCTGGCGAGTCTGGCGGCATCTACACTTTGGACGCTGGTGATGTGGTTATCACGGCCTCTGGTGGAGCCATTGCCCCGTTCCGCTACATCTACGTCTACGACGACACATCGACCACCCCCACTGACAGCCTAATCTGCATGTGGGATCACGGTTCGGCCATCTCTCTGAGTGACGGCGATAGCGCCACATTGGCCTTCCACGCCAACGGTCTGTTCACCGTCACATAAGGAACTAACCAATGCCCAAGTCTCCAAATGGTGAAATTAGAGACGCGCGTGAAGCGTTTGACGATATTATAACGGCAGCGGGCTAAGGAAATGGCTGCGCATCAGTATTGGCGACTACGCTGCAAAGTCGGCGGCAGCGGCACCAATGAAGTCGAGTGCGCTGAGTATGAAATGCGAGCCACCATCGGTGGGGCGGATCAAACCAGCACGTCATACTCCGACGCATCTAGTGAGTATGCGGGCAATTACTATGCTGAGAATGCGGTTGATAACGGCAGCAGTGTCTGGTCGTCAGACACGGTAACAGTCGGCACGTTTGAATGGCTTGAGCAAGATTTTGGGTCGGATACTACCGTCCTTGAAATCACGTATAAGGTTGGCGACACAGCTTATGCCCCTGATGAAATTCAAATACAGTACAGCGACAACG
>PIVL01000972.1 GCA_003354145.1 Paracoccaceae bacterium | reverse complement strand
TATCGCAGAGATATCTGTAGGGCAATCGCTGTATTTGAAAGTTTGAGATTCAGCTAGGATTCTGACATGGTTAGCCTTATAATAGTTTGCGATCGCTCCATGGAATAAGCAGATTTCTCTGGACTTCTTTCAATTTTGCTATGAAGCTGCTCAAAATTATTTCAGCAGAGACCCCAAACAGCGTTTATCAATACATCACACAATTTTGTCGCTAGAAAAGCATACCTGAAGCAAACTTTCGAAAAGGTCTCAACTGAGTGAATGGCTGAGTGACTCGGAAGCTAGCTGACTAGAGAATGGATTTGATAGTCCTGGGGGGAGTTTCTCAAGGGATGGCCATCATACTAAGCACACATGCATCAGACCATGGCTTATGGTAGACTCATAAGAGCAACAGGACCTCAAAACCTCTTCCACTTTTCCCTTTCCTTCTCTCCCCTCTTTCATCACCACCAGCCTTAGGGAATCTGGGAAGCCAACCTGGGAAGCCAGTCTGGAAAGCCAACTTGGGGGGAAGCCACCGCGAAAGTTGGGACACCACCACCAGCCTTAGGGAATCTGGGAAGCCAACCTGGGAAGCCAGTCTGGGAAGCCAACCTGGGGCGAAGCCACCGCGAAAGTTGGGACACCACCACCAGCCTTAGGGAATCTGGGAAGCCAACCTGGAAAGCCAGTCTGGGAAGCCAA
>PIVL01000971.1 GCA_003354145.1 Paracoccaceae bacterium | reverse complement strand
CAGACAGATGGCAACACTATCCATGATGGGCTTGGTCGTGTGCCCACCGTACGTTGGGAAGTGGATGGGCAGTTTGCCTTGGCTGAAGCAGCAATAACGCACACGCCCGGTGAGGCAGCTGTGGCTCTCATGCACACGCCTGGCGAGGCAGCAGTGGCTCACATGTACACGCCTGGCGAGACGGTAGTAGTCCACACGCACACGCCCGGCGAGGCGGCAGTGGCTCTCATGCATACACTTGGGGAGGCAGCAGCATTCCGTGTGCACACGCCCGGCAAGGCAGCAGTGGCTCACATACACACGCCTGGCGAGACGGTAGTAGCCCGCGCGTACACACCCGGTGAGGTAGCAGTGGCTCTCATGCACACGCCTGGTGAGGCAGCAGTCCACACGCACACACCCAGCGGGATCTTGGCGGATATGGATATATTTGATCACCTGCAGTTACGGTTGTTGACATCAGAGACGGAGCTGCGGCCGCCCACAGCCGCGAGCTGCCCCAGCAGCAGCACGGAGCTGCAGCTGTCCACGGCAGTAGCTAGCAACCCCAGCAGCGGCGCGGAGCTTTTGCTGCAGCTGCCTACGGCAGTGAGCTGCCCCAGCAGCGGCGTGGAGCTGTGGCCGCCCACGGCAGCAAGTTGCCCCACCAGCGGCACAGAGCTGCAGCTGCTGCCCACGGCAGAGAGCT
>PIVL01000970.1 GCA_003354145.1 Paracoccaceae bacterium | reverse complement strand
TAACAAACCCAGAATGGAAGCACATATCCTGATCGTAGATGATGACCCCAAAATCCGTGACGTGATCCGCATCGCCGTGCGGGGCGCAGGCATGCGCACGACCGAAGCCGCAAACGGCCGAGCTGCGCTGATGCATGTCGGGCGCGGAAACATCGACCTTGTGCTGTTGGATATCGGCATGCCGAAGATGGATGGATTCGAATGCTGCAAGGCGATCCGGGCGCACTCGGACCTACCTGTCCTGTTCCTGACTGCGCAGGACGACGAAATCGACCGGGTTCTGGGGTTTCAGCTGGGCGCCGATGATTTCGTCGCCAAGCCGTTCAGCCCGCGCGAATTGGTGTTGCGGATCAAAGCCATTCTGGCGCGAGGAAAACGGAGCTCGTCGCAAGGGATGAAACACGGAAGGCTGGAATTGGATGCGTCCGGTCATACCTGTCGGATCGGCGGTGCCGGGCTCGACCTCACAGCAACCGAATTTCTACTGCTGGGTATCCTACTGCGTCATCCCAATCAGGTCCATGACCGCAATGCGCTAATTCAGGCGATTTACGGGGCCAACACCACCATGTCGGGCCGCACCATCGACAGCCATATCCGCAATATACGGGCCAAGGCCGCACAAATCGGTTGCGAGGACATCATAGCGACCGTTCATGGCGTGGGCGTGAAGCTGGGTGCCTGCGCAT
>PIVL01000448.1 GCA_003354145.1 Paracoccaceae bacterium | reverse complement strand
ATAGGCTGCAATAGAGTTCAGCGGCCTCTCGTTACTTTCCCAGCGACGGATGGTCCGGTCGGCATCGTAACCCATGCCCCATTCCTCTGCCAAACTTCGCTGGGAAAACCCTAGCTTGAGCCGAGCATCCCGAAATTGAAATCGATCTAACATTTGACCGTCAACCTTCGTCGTTCTCAAGCATCATTTCCATTGCATAGGCCGCGATGGGGTTCAGTGGTCGTTCATCACTTTCCCAGCGCCGGATACTCCGGCCACCGTTGGCACCCATGCCCCATTCTTCTGCTAGGCTTCGCTGGGAAAAACCCAGCTTTTTCCGAGCATCCCTAAATTCAAATCGATCCAACATTTATGTTTTCCTTTGCGCTTTCTGTCCATTTGTTCATTCCATCCCGCACCGTCTCGGCCCACAATTTGAATGCGGGAAGGTCTCGGATGCGGATCGTATTCTTTGCGGTAAACCCATAATCCCAATCAAGCATTGAAACGTCGATGTTCCCGCGTTCTGTCTTTGAGAGGTTTACCGTGATCTTGTGTTCTTTGCCGTAATCGTAAGGCGTGATGTTGTATGTCGCGTCCCATTCGGCACGGTTGATTTGTTCGACATTGGCCTGCCGCTTTTCCCGCAGCCTTCCCCACACATGCGACTTTGCCGCCTGCACGATATTATCGACGTTGATGGTCCCGTTCTTGCGGATCACGATGCGGATATCTTTCCAACCAGAATGGCTTTCTCTGACCTTCCAGACATGAAAGTAATCTTCATGCTCGATGGTGCGAAGACTGTATCCGTATCCGCTGCTTGTGCGCTGGATGTCGTGTCTGAATGCAAGCCCGTTCGCCATGAATTCTGCGCGGTGTTCGTCAGTCAGGTTTGGCGCTTTCATAAAAGCCTCGCGCACCTGATCCATTAACCAAGCGTTCGCCTGATCCTTCTCGGCTTCAAGCACTGCGCTGGTGGCGCGGTATGTCGGTTTGAAGTCTGTCATGTTACTCTCCTGAGTTTGTGGGCATCCTTGCCCTGTTTCGACCGTAGGGCCAATAGCCCCTATAGTCAAGGTTGTTGTTTGGTGGTTAACGACTTTCGTACTGCAAAACTTGGCCAACAAGACGCTCATATTCGTCTCTATCTTTGGTGCCTTCTATCGCGTCTGATAATTTTTTGATCCGCTGCAGAGCCGCAATCACATCTTGTTCCGTTAAAATCTGGACAACATTCGCAGGCTCCTGTTGCCTGCCTGCCAAGATTTCCCGCTTTGTATCCTCGATCAGTTCGGCTTCTGTCATTTTGCAGCCGAGGCAATACAGGACAGCACCACCCGGCTTGAAATGCGGTATCATCAAGGTTTCGCAATCGGGGCAAACCTTTGGGGTTAACTTTGTCATCAATTTTCCTTTGATTACAGGTATACGACATTCTCACGTTCAAAATCGGCCACGCCTTGCTTGACGTGCGCAACGTATTCCTCGACCGTCAAATCCCGCAGGTGGTTGCTGTAGATGCTGCCGATAAAGTCCTCGATGTTAGCCGGTGCGTCCGCTTCGGCACCAAACCAAAAATAGCAGTCACCTTTGCAGATATAGATCGGCAGGTTTTCCGCTTTGAGTGCGGCGTTGATGCGGTTGATTGTGGCGGTTGTCATTTGTCTCTCCTGAGTTGGTGGGCGTCCTTGCCCGGTAACACATATATAGGGCTTACGGTCCTTACCCGCAAGCCCTATATTATCATTATTGTTTAAGTTTCACCGCCGTTCCGCTGGCAACAACCATCAGCATTTTGCCGGTGCCGCCTATATCTTGGTAATCCAGATCGATTCCGACAACCGCGTCAGCGCCAAGTTTGATGGCGTCTCGTTTCAATTCAGTCAGGCAGATTTCGCGAGCATCGCGCAGACCTTTTTGAAGGGTTTGGCTACGTCCACCCACCAGACCGCGAACGTCCGACATTATGTCCTTTAATGCGTTCATGCCGAGAACCGCTTCCGCCGTGACAATCCCTAGTCGCTCCGTGACAGGAAGATTGTGTGCTGTCTCTGTTGTGAGGATGAAAGCAGCCAATCGGTCGGCTTCCAGTTCCAAGTTCCGCTTTTCGGCAGCTACAGATTCCGGCGTTGTCTTGCTATCTTTTCTCAGTTGCGCGACCGTAATCCCTAGCGAAACAGCAAGGTTTCTTTCTTCACGCTCTTGAGTTCGTCGTTCTGCGTCTTTGGTGTGGCAGTTGTTACATTGGCCATCGTGGCCGCTCAAAAATCCGTATCCGCCACCGCATGTTCTACAATTCATCTCGTTACCCCTCCAAGGGTTGTTTGTGGGCGACAAAAGCTGTCACCCTTGTTTCATCAGTTCAGGCAAAGGAACAGAAATTCACTTCCGTAGCTATATTGACCTTCATGGTAACTCCTACGGCTTACATATTCAGCCCGTTTGCGGTGACCCCGGCGGCAAACTTCAGTCGCTTGAACCTGCGCTTTTGCAATCACTTCTACCATCGCTTCTGGCGTCACAATTTGCATATATTCGTTGGTCCGAATGTTGATGCTGTCGCCGTTGTAACCGCTCACTACTGGCTCCGGCACTGTGCAAGCCGAAAGAAGTGCAACCCCAGAAATTGTTGCCGCTATTGCTATCTTTTTCATCTCGTTACCCCTCCAAGGGTTCTTATGGGCTTTCGCCCGGTTGGTGGGTGGGGCTTTCGCCCCAGCCCTTAGTTAACTTCGTGTGCGTATAGTTTCCGGTTGCTGGCCGGGATACGCTTGAGGCTATCGGTATGGATAGCGATGGTCGTTTGCAGGTAGACATTCGTGTCTGGGTGAAACCCGGCTGGGCTTTCCAGTTGCTCGGTGTC
>PIVL01000969.1 GCA_003354145.1 Paracoccaceae bacterium | reverse complement strand
CCAAGGGACCGAAGGGGCCTTACCAAGGGACCGAAGGGACCTTACCAAGGGACCGAAGGGACCTTACCAAGGGACCGAAGGGGCCTTACCAAGGGACCGAAGGGGCCTTACCAAGGGACCGAAGGGGCCTTACCAAGGGACCGAAGGGACCTTACCAAGGGACCAAAGGGACCTTACCAAGGGACCGAAGGGGCCTTACCAAGGGACCGAAGGGGCCTCACCAAGGGACCGAAGGGGCCTTACCAAGGGACCGGAGGGCTGCAGAGAGAATGAAGATAGTATCGAAAAATGGTTCATGAGATGACGAAGCGGTGCGGCGAAGTCCATGGCGGTGAGGAAGCGGTGAGGTCCACGATGTCTTGATCATGTATGTGTAGACCAGATAGAGCTAGAAAGAAGTTGAGCCCGATGTTATTGAAACATGATGAGATCGTGAAGATGAAGACCGTGAAGCCGAGAAAAAGTGCTGACAGACAGGTCCGTGTCCAGCGTTTAAGAAGATCGATGCCATGTTGAGAATGGAAGATCGGCACGTTGACGTCCCGTGCATGACGTTCAATGGCCGATTCCTATGCATGGGCAGGATGCGGTTGGGTGTCCAGTGGGAAGTTTGAGGACAAGGAATGAAGCGCGTGTGTGGGTTGTGAGTCTCTCAGAATATTTCCAAGGGCACTGCGGAGAGGGTGGCG
>PIVL01000128.1 GCA_003354145.1 Paracoccaceae bacterium | reverse complement strand
CGCGACGGGACGGCGCCGTCGATATCGACGGTGGCATTGGTACCATGTTGGTGATGGCCTCAAAGGGGAGGCAAAATCTACCGGATGGTTATGTTTACGTTGATGGAGAGGTCGAACAGTTGTCGCGTGGAGGTCAGTTTCTTGGCCAGCATATTGCGGTTCCGATGCAGGGCGTTGCAATTCATATCAACGCCTTTAATTTCCCGGTCTGGGGGATGCTGGAAAAACTGGCGCCAACCTTGCTGGCAGGAATGCCTGCTATCGTCAAACCAGCCACGCAGACCTGTTACCTTACCGAAGCCTGTTTCCGAATGATCATCGAAAGCGGCCTGTTGCCGGATGGTGCCGTGCAACTTGTTATCGGCGGGGTTGGTGACATGTTGGATCGCCTCGGCGCACAGGATGTGGTCAGCTTTACTGGCTCTGCTGATACGGCGCTGCATTTGCGATCCAATCCGCGTCTATTACGTCAATCCGTGCGTTTTCATGCCGAACAGGACAGTTTGAATGCCACAATTCTCGGCCCGGATGTCACTGTAGGGTCAGCGACGTTTGATCAATTCATCAAAGAAGTCGCAAACGAGATCACTACCAAAGCCGGTCAGAAATGCACAGCAATTCGGCGGATCATTGCGCCGGAATTGGCCATGAACGACGTGACCGATGCGCTGATTGCTCGCCTTGCCAAAACCACTATCGGTGCGCCGGATGCGGAAGGCGTGCGTATGGGCGCACTTGTCTCGGCAGCACAAAAGGCAGATGTATTGGACAAGCTGCAGGCATTGGCCGACGAAACCAGCAACCTGACCGGAAACCCAGAACCCACTGACCTGATCGGCGCTGGCTCTGTGGGAGCATTCCTGAAACCAACGTTGTTGCGATGTGAGGACCCGGACGACGCCATCAACGTGCATGAACTCGAAGCATTTGGTCCGGTTTCAACGATCATGCCCTATCGCGATACTGCACATGCCGCTGAACTGGCCAATCGCGGTGGTGGTTCGCTTGTCGCTTCGCTTATCACCGATGACAGCACAGTCGCGCGCGACATCACGCTGAACACTGCAGCCTGGCATGGGCGGCTTTACATAGTCGGCGAGCAAAGTGCGCCCGAATCCACCGGTCACGGAGCGCCGATGCCGCAAATGGTACATGGGGGGCCGGGGCGCGCTGGCGGGGGCGAAGAACTTGGCGGCGTGCGCGCTGTGCTGCACTACATGCAACGTACCGCCATTCAGGGCAGCCCGGATGTGATCAGCGCCATTACCGGTCAATGGGTCCCCGGAGCAACAGAAATCAAAAGCCCGGACCATCCGTTTCAGCGCACCTATGACGAAATCCAGATCGGCGAGACCCTGCACACAAAACCCCGTACCGTCACGCTGGAGGATATTGAACACTTCGCCCATTTCACCGGCGATACCTTCTATGCACATATGGATGAAACGGCAGCCAAGGCCAATCCGTTCTTCCCCGGTCGTGTTGCGCATGGCTATCTGCTGCTGTCATTTGCCGCCGGTCTGTTTGTGCAACCCGACCCTGGGCCGGTGCTGGCCAATACCGGATTGAACGGGCTGAGTTTCCAAAAACCAGTCAGTCCCGGTGACGCCATCAAGGTCCGTTTGACCTGTAAACGCAAAACCCACCGCACCGATACTTATGGCGAAGTTGCCTGGCACGTTACTCTAACCACACCTGAGGGCGAGGCGGTCGCGCAATACGAGCTTTTGACCATGGTGTCCTATACGCGCTAAAGGGGAGGGATGGACCCACTTGCCCCCCTGATAAACGCCCTGCATTCCGAGGGCCGACTGCGCGCCTGGTCGCTTGTCATCACCGCTTTTGGCGATCTGGTGCAATATCGAGGCGGTGAAATCTCAACCGCGCGATTGCGGCAGTTGTTGGGGCGGGTCGGTGTCGAGTCGGGCACATTGCGCACCGCTTTGTCTCGGTTGGGGCGCGACGGTTGGGTCGAAAGCGAGCGTAAGGGGCGCACCAGCTTTTATCGACTTAGCGCAAAAGGTCTGGATCGGTTCGCCCCGGCGACCACTCGGATATATGCGCAACCCAGGACAAATCGGGTGGGTAAATGGGCGATTGATCTGAATCTGACCGCATCGGGAGCAACCGAGGTGAAAATTTCCCCGGCGGATGAGGCTGGGCCAGATGCGGACTGCCGCGTAATTGGTGACCTTGCCAGCCTGTCTGCGACTTATCGTGCTTCGTTGCTAAGCGACTCGCATCGATCTGCACTTGCCGCGCTGGTTGCTGACCTAAAAGCGTTAGAGCGCGCGATCACCGATCCTTTGGATGCGGCTGCGGCGCGATTGTTGCTGATTCACCGCTGGCGTCGGATCGTTCTGCGATTTCCCGAACTCCCAGAAGAGCTAATGCCAACGGACAGTCCATTGCAGGATCCGCGCGGCGCTGTCGCGACCGCCTACAAGCGCATTGCACCCGAAACCGAGGCATGGCTTGGCACCGCAGGTTCGGGCCTTGAAACAATGCCTTTGGCGGATACCCGATTTGCCAAACGATTTGGTGGCATAGACAAAGCTTGATTTGCGCAGCGTTTGGCGCAACTCTGCGGTATGACCGTCCAACACGCCAAACCGTTTCGCAAAAACACAATCCCGATCCAGGTCGCCTTTGATCGCCGAGAGCTATCAGACATTCTGTCTATTTACGGGCGGATGGTGGCAGCAGGCGAGTGGCGGGACTATGGCATTTCCTGCCTTAGCGAATTGGCTGTTTTTTCGGTGTTCCGGCGGACAGCTGAAAACCCTCTTTACCGGATCGAAAAACGTCCCAAGCTGCGCAAAAAGCAGGGACAATATTCAGTGGTTGGCATTGACGGCCAAATCCTGAAACGCGGTCATAATCTGAGATCAGTCTTGCGTGTGCTTGAACGTAAACTGATCCGCGCTGTCGACTGAATACTGTTTTTAGGACGGCCCAATCATAAAACAGGTCACATTGCGCGCTTGCAGGCGACGGCAGGCCAGATCGGCAGTTTCGCGTGTCATGCCAACGAATGTCGCATCAAACCCGCGCGATGATTGGCCAACTTTGCGCAAACTTCCGTCCAGTGTTGACATTTCCGCCAGCGCAGTTCGCAACAAAACCTTTTCCGCCTGATACCGTGTCGTGTATCGGCCGACATTGATACCCCAGTGCTGGCCTCCTGATGTGGAAAGTCGGGTGACGACCTCTTGCGCAGGCTCTGGTTTGGGTTCGGGTGCAGCCTTGGCGCTGGCCAGTACCAAATCGGTAGGTCGTGCAGAAGGCCGCGTAACTGAGCCGCCTGCAGCCATGGTCACGGGTGCGTTTGCCTCTGCAACTGCAGCACTGACTCCTGCCTGAAGCATTGCCTGGTCTTGCGAAGCCGACGTCGTCACGGCATCGGCGAGAATGGTCACTTGCGCGGTCTGTCGTGCGACGGGGCGAATGCTTTTTTGCACCGCTCCGACAAGTCGCACGGTATTGCCGCCGGCTCCGGTTTCGGTGTCGGCATTGCCAACATAGGCTGGACGCGAAGGCTGTCTAACACGGGCTCGAGATGGCGCGCGCTGGAATCCGAGATCAAGCAACTCGGCGACCCTGGCGTTACGCGAGGCGGAAGATTTTCCACCAAACACGGTGGCGATGATGCGTTCGTTGCCGCGCTGGGCTGAAGACACCAGATTGAAGCCAGCAGCACGGGTATAGCCGGTTTTGATCCCGTCCGCTCCGCGATAGGCTGCTAAAAGACGACGGTTTGTATTGTACACCGTCTTGATACCGGCGTCGGTCGTACGGCGCGAAAACAGATTATAGTATTGCGGGTAGTCATAAAACAGGTGCCGCCCCAGTGTGGTCATGTCCCGTGCTGTAGACAAATGTCCGGCTTCGGTCAGGCCATGGGCATTTTTGAACGTGGTTCGGTTCATTCCCAACGCTTTGGCCGTACGTGTCATACGCCGTGCAAATGCCGCTTCGGATCCACTGATTGCCTCACCCAGCGCCGTGGCGGCATCATTGGCGGATTTGACCGAAGCGCTACGAATCAAATACCGCAATGCGATGCTTTGCCCGGCTCTCAAGCCAAGTTTGGATGGCGGTTCAGAGGCGGCATGTTTGGAAATGCGCACCTGTGTATCCAGAGTGATTTCGCCGTTTCGTATTGCTTCAAACACGATGTACAGCGTCATCATTTTGGTAAGAGAAGCCGGGTGCAATCGGGTGTCAGCATTGCGAGAATGCAGCACTTCGCCAGAGCGCGCATCAATGACCATTGCTGCATAAGGTGCAGCGGACACACTAAGTGGCACCAGCACACACAACCAAATTGCGGTGAAAATATATAGCCCTAAACGGGCCGGGCTAATACGCCGAACCTGCACGATAATACTGCCTCTGTCTGCCTCTGGCCGCCGATTTTTCGGCTGGCTCAATTGATTATTGCCCAATTGCTAGCACACAGGTTTCTCAAAAGATAGCGGAACGTTGTTGATGGGTCTCACATTTTTGCGGAGTGATCAGTCTATATTTTGCGGTTCAGATATTATCCTACCCAACATTGTGGATTGTGGCAGGAATGTGGCAAGAAATGTGGCTGGGAAATTTCTATCACTTCAAACTGAAGCTGGCGCTAACCGATGGCCTCAACCAGCTCGGCCAGGCTACCCAGATCCTCTAATGCGTGATAGCGCGCTGCACCGGTCGGAGGATCGGCGTGTTCGATCTCCCAGATCAGACCATGAGGCACATATACGCCCCAGCCACCGGATTGAATTACGGGCACAATGTCCGACCGCATCGAATTGCCAACCATCATGGCCTTGTCCGGGCCATCGCCGTGACGATCAAATACCGATTGGTAAGTTGTGGGCGTTTTGCTCGACACTATTTCAACCCCGTCAAACAGATCACCTAAACCTGATTGGGCCAGTTTGCGTTCCTGATCCAGCAAGTCCCCTTTGGTGACCAGAATCACTCGATGTGTTTCGGCCACGACCTGAACGGCCTCTTGTGCATGCGGCAGCAATTCAATTGGATAGGCCAGCATGTCGTGACCCATTGCAATCAGTTCGGCGATGACACTGGCAGGAACCTTCTCATCGGTCACTTCGATCGCGGTTTCGATCATCGACAGAACAAATCCCTTAACGCCAAACCCATAACGCCCGATGTTGCGTTTCTCGGCTGTTAGCAACCGCTCGGCCAGATGATCAGGATCGGCGTGGTCTGACAGCAGTTCTGCGAACCGATCCTGTGTCAGTCGAAAGAACCGTTCATTGTGCCAAAGCGTATCGTCCGCATCAAAGGCAACTAGTGTAAGTCGTTTGGGCATAAAAGCAGCACGCTTCCTCTTTTCCATTCCAACCGGAATGGTATATAGTTACTGTGAACGTTCACAGTACCCCAGTCTTGAGACCCGCGCTATGCCGCAAGAACCATTTATGATGTCGGACAATCCCGGTGATGACAATGATGCATCACTGCTGCTTGATTCACGGCCAAAAACCAAACGGCCACCGCTGTATAAGGTGCTGCTGCTGAACGACGATTATACGCCAATGGAATTTGTTGTGCTTATTCTTGAGCGATTCTTTGGCATGACACACGCGCAATCATTCGAGATTATGCTGACTGTCCATAAAAAAGGCGTCGCTGTGGTTGGCGTGTTCAGCCATGAGATCGCCGAAACCAAGGTAGGGCAAGTCATGGATTTTGCCCGCCGCCATCAGCACCCGTTACAGTGCACGATGGAAAGAGAAGAGTAAATTCGGCCGTGTCTATTCGATTATCGCTTGCCCTTGAAACGGGTGATTTGGTGCTGCCTGATGAGGGCATTGTGTCGGTTCTGTTGCCGATGCCCGCCGCAGATCTAACAGCGCTGCCAACGGACCGCGTTGAGATCGTGCAGCCGATGCGCCCACCTTTCGATCACTTTCAGCACTTGGGCTTTGAGTGTGTTGCCGAAAGCGATGCGCCCGCTGCTGCTGTTGTTCTTTGCATCCCGCGCGCCAAGGCGCTGGCACGCAGTCTGATATTTCAAGCATGTCGCCGAAGTACAGGTATTGTGGTTGTTGACGGTGTCAAAACGGACGGTATCGACAGTCTTTTGCGAGATGTACGAGAACGGGTAGCCGTGCACGGGCCATTGTCCAAGGCGCATGGCAAGATATTCTGGTTCGACGCAGATACGGATGCGTTTTTAGACTGGAAGGCGCCGGACATCCAGCATGCGGATGGGTTTGTCACAGCCCCGGGAGTGTTCTCGGCGGATGGCATTGATCCGGCTTCGGCTTTGCTCGCACAAAGCCTGCCGAAAAAACTGGGTCGCCATGTTGCCGATCTTGGCGCTGGGTGGGGCTATCTGATGGCGCAGCTTCTGGCTGACCCAAAAATTGAATCTTTTGACCTTGTCGAAGCGGATCACGCAGCACTGGCTTGCGCACGGCAAAATTTGGCTGATCGGCGGGTTAAGTTTCACTGGGCGGATGCGCTGACATGGAGGCCATCGTGGCGCGTGGATGCGGTTGTGATGAACCCACCGTTTCATTCTGGACGCGCCGCTGATCCGGCGCTGGGTCGGGGATTTATCGAAACGGCGGCAAGGGTTTTGACCCCCTCAGGTGCATTGTGGATGGTGGCCAACCGACATTTGCCTTACGAGACGGCGTTGGCGGCGCAATTCGGTCAAGTGCAGGAAGTAGCTGGTGATAGTCGGTTCAAGGTCATACATGCGACTCGCCCAATTCGTTCCTCGCGCGCCCGGCGTTGATCCGCGTTAGTTTGTCACCTACAGACAAAACCCTTTCTATTCCCTCAGGATTAGGAAAAATGGAACACAGCATTTATACGCTTTAGGAGAGCTGACATGTCCTTTTCCATCGCTGGCAAAACTGTGATTGTGACCGGTGCTGCCAATGGCATCGGTTTGGCCATTGGACGGCAATTTGTCGAAAACGGTGCAAATGTAATGTTTGCCGATATGGATGAAAAACGCCTGATCGCTGAGCTAGGTGAAGATTTGGAAGATGGTAATGTACGCTATTTCGCAGGGGACTTGCGGGAAAAGCTGACCATTGCCAATCTGCTGTCAGCGACTTTGGACGCGTTTGACGACGTTGATATTCTGGTCAATGGCGCGCGTCAGGTCACCACGTCTGATCCGCTGGATCCCGAGGATGATTCAGTGACCGATATGTTGAACCAAAACCTGATGCCCGCCCTGCGTCTGTCGCAACTGGTAGCCAAGCGCATGATAAAACAAGCACAGGATCGCGAAGAAGAACCTGTTGGATCAATCATAAACTTAAGCTCAATTGCGGCGCGGCTTACTCATCCTGATTTGCTGGCCTATTCAGTCAGTTCTGCGGCTCTGAACCAAATGACCCGGTCGCTGGCCGTGGCGCTGGCACCCAATCGCATCCGGGTCAACGCCGTGGCATTTGGTTCGGTCATGAGTGCGTCACTCAAGTCTGCTTTGCAGGACAATCAGCAGTACCGTCAGGACATCGAAAAACACACGCCTTTGTCGCGGATCGCGTCACCGGGTGAATTGGCCGATGCGGTGCAATACCTTGCGTCTGACGGGTCGGGGTTCATGACAGGACAGATTCTGACGCTGGATGGCGGGCGTACATTGCTGGATCCGGTTGCGGCTCCGGCACATTGATAACTTCGGGTGGATGAACAATGACCTTTTTTGAGAACGAAAAAACCAAAGCCTCGGCCTGGTTCCGGAAAATGCGAGATGACATCGTCGCGGCCTTTGAACAGCTGGAAGACAGTCACGACACTGGCCCGCTTTCAGATATGCCTGCAGGGCGTTTTGAGGTTAGCGAGACCAAACGCGAATCCGGCGACGGCAGCGATGCCGGTGGTGGGTTGATGAGCGTTATGCGTGGCGGTCGGGTTTTTGAGAAAGTCGGGGTAAATGTCTCAACCGTGTTTGGCACACTGGGCGAGCAGGCACAGGCTGCAATGGCGGCGCGCAAAGGGCTGCCCGGGATGAAGGATGATCCCCGGTTCTGGGCTTCGGGGATATCACTGGTGGCACACATGCAGAACCCGCATGTTCCTGCAGTCCATATGAACACCCGGATGTTCTGGACACCACACGGATGGTGGTTTGGTGGTGGGTCCGACCTGAACCCCTGTATTGAATATGAGGAAGATACCAGCCATTTCCACGCCGAACAAAAGGCCCATCTGGACCCGCACGGTTTGGCGCATTATCCGCGTTTGAAAGACTGGGCGGACGAGTATTTCTATATCCCGCACCGGGGACGAGCGCGTGGTGTGGGTGGTGTATTCATGGATGACTATTGCACCGGCGACTGGGCATCGGATTTCGCATTGACGCAAGACATTGGCCGGGCGTTTTTACCGGCCTTTGTGCCATTGGTGAAAAAGCGTCGGGTGCAGGGCTGGGTTGATGCAGACAAGGACACGCAATTGATCCACCGGGGCCTCTATGCCGAGTATAATCTGGTTTATGACCGGGGTACCAAATTTGGCTTGGCAACCGGGCACGACGCAAATGCAGTGTTGATGAGCTTGCCGCCGATGGCCAAATGGGTCTAGACCGCGTGGGTTTTCACCCACCCTACAGTATCCATGATACCGCTGTAATTTTAGTCGTAGGGTGGGTGAAAACCCACGCTTTATCGCCAACCGGCTTCGGCCAGCGCCTGTCCGTAGTTATCAGCAATCCGCATCTGTGATCCTAGGCCCTTTTTCACAAGCAATTTGTGCATGTTAGGCAGCTTCCAGCAAGGCACATGCATCACCAAGTGATGCTCTAGATGAAAATTCACCCAGTATGGCGCGACCAACAGCCGAGCCAATGGTCCTGCCTTGGTTGTTCGTACGTTCTGCATCGGGTTTTCTGATACTTCAGTGGCGCCATGTTCCGCGATATTACGCACACGCAGGACAAACTGGAACCATGTCAGGAACGGCAATAGCCAGAAGGCCAACCCCCACCACCAATCGCCAATCAGCCCCATTAAAACTATGACGCCAACAAACACCGGAAAGGATTTCCACAAATCTCGCGCCTTAAAAGCTTGGGCAAAATCCGAAGCTGCAGCTTCAACTGCCTCACCATCACCCGCAAGCCGGACCGACATCGCGATCTGGGCGACCAGTTGTTTCACACCGGTCTGCCCCGTCAGATCTCGGGTGAACTTTCGCTTTAGGCTGGCTTTGGTCGTGGGGAATTTTGAAGACAGTACCAGATCGGGGTCTTTGTCCGTTTGGGTGAACCGATGGTGCGTCAGATGATAGTGACGATAAGCACCAAGCTCGGCCAATATCGGGCGACCGCATAACCATTCGCCTGCAAATTCGTTGAATGCGCGGGTTTTGAACAGAGCGTTATGGGCGGCCTCGTGCATCAGGATCGCCAGCCCCAACTGCCGCGATCCGATTACCATGATTGCCAAAACGAACGTCAGCACATTTGACCAAATCGCGAACAGTGCAACCGCCAGCGCAATTGTACCCCAGCAATGCACCACCAACCACAGGCCCATCAGATTGGACCGTTTGGCCAATGGACGAATTTCTTCGGTGCTCATATAGGCTTTGCCGGGCGTCATGAAAGCAACTCTCCTGTAAGGGATTGTCTCAGATCGTTGGCTGCTCTGTCAAACAAAGCGTGGCGTCACTAACTGCGCCAGTCAAAAAAGCCAGGTCCTGCGTGTTCCAGTATTCTGAGGGCCATTTCCTGGCCCAAAGCTGCTCCATCTTCGATAGAGCAGGTCTGATCGTCGTCAATTGCTTCGGAACCATCAGGGCGCAATACCTGCCCGCGCAGGCGTAATGTGGTTCCGTCCAATTCGGCCAATCCGGCAATTGGAGTTTCGCACGATCCGTCCAAAGCCGTCAAAAACGCGCGTTCAGCGGCCAGTCTTTGTCCGGTTTCAGTGTCGTGTATTGGTGTCAACAGTTCAGCTACGCGATAATCATTGACCCGCCTCTCAATCCCGATTGCCCCTTGGGCAACAGCGGGAAGCATGTCGCTAACGGGAATTGGTGTAGCGGGAACATTTGCCATCTCCAACCGGTTCAATCCGGCCATTGCCAGAAATGTGCATTTCGCCACACCATCGGTCAGCTTTTTCAGCCGCGTCTGTACGCTGCCGCGAAACTCAACAATCTTCAGTTCTGGCCAATTGAGCAAGACCTGTGATTTTCGCCGCAGACTTGAGGTGCCGACAACCGCGCCGGGTTGCAGTTGATAAAGCCCGGTCAGACCCGGAGACACAAACGCATCGCGCGGGTCTTCACGTGGCAAATAACAGTCCAGTACCAACCCTTCGGGCTGCAATACCGGCATATCTTTCATAGAATGGACCGCGATGTCGATCTTGCCTGACAGCAAGTCTTCTTCGATTTCACGGGTAAACAGGCCTTTGCCACCAATTTCTTTCAACGGCCGATCTTGTACCCGATCACCAGTGGTTTTGATCACTATGATAGCAAAGGCATCCTGCGGCAGTTCAAACGCAGCAGACAGGCGATCACGGGTTTCGTAGGCCTGTGCCAAAGCCAAAGGCGATCCGCGCGTCCCGATTTTCAACGGGTTGGTGGGTGAGGGAAGAGAGATGCTCATCCCCTTTCTTTAATCGCGTCACATTGCCCTGACAACCGGCACGCGCTTGACAAATTGCCGCTCAAGCGAGACGCAAGGCTTCTAATCAATTCCGGGGGCGATCATGGCCACTAACAAAAAGATGATGCGGACACTGGCGGGCGAAGTTCTTGAAACACCGCCGATCTGGATGATGCGGCAGGCTGGTCGCTATTTGCCTGAATACCGGGCCACCCGCGCCAAGGCCGGAGATTTCCTGTCTCTGTGCTACAACAGTGATCTGGCTGCCGAAGTGACGTTGCAACCAATCCGCCGCTATGGATTTGACGCAGCCATTTTGTTTGCCGACATTCTGCTGGTGCCGCAGGCGCTGGGAGCGGATTTGTGGTTTGTCACTGGCGAAGGTCCACGCCTGTCAACGATAACGACACAAGGCGACTTTGATGCTTTGAAGTCGGTTACCGACATTCACGACACCCTTGCGCCAATCTATGAGACACTGCGCATTCTGACAGGCGAATTGTCAGATGAGACCACTTTGATCGGGTTTGCCGGTGCGCCCTGGACCGTCGCCACATACATGATCGCTGGTCGTGGCACGCCGGATCAGGCCCCGGCACATACCCTGCGTCAGGAAAATACCGCGCTATTCGAAGCGCTACTTGAGCGGATCACATTGGCCACCATCGATTATCTGTCAATGCAGATCGAGGCAGGTGCGGATGTGGTCAAGCTGTTTGACAGCTGGGCCGGATCGCTGAAAGGCGCAGATTTTGAAAAATATGCTCTGAAGCCTTGTCGGCAAATTACGGCAGCCCTGAAAGACCGCCACCCAACAACACCAATCATCGGATTTCCGCGAGAGGCGGGAGAGAAGTACGTTGGCTTTGCCAAAGCTACAGGTGTGGATTGCGTGGCGCTGGATAACTCGGTCGATCCGGTCTGGGCGGCCAAAAACGTGCAAGTTGATGGTTGTGTTCAGGGAAATCTAGCTTCTCGTCATATGGTCACGGGTGGGCAGGCCCTAATCGACGATACCCGCGCGATTGTTCAGGCGTTTTCCGCTGGTCCGCATATCTTTAATCTTGGCCATGGCATAACACCGGACGCCGATCCCGAAAACGTTCAGTTGATGATCGACACTGTTCGCGAAGGGTGACAATTTCGGGCTTGACGCACTGCTCAGGCTGGCATACGACGCCCGAACTCGTGGCGGTGTAGCTCAGCTGGTTAGAGCAGCGGAATCATAATCCGCGTGTCCGGGGTTCAAGTCCCTGCACCGCCACCA
>PIVL01000968.1 GCA_003354145.1 Paracoccaceae bacterium | reverse complement strand
AGCAGCAACCAAGAGCACCAGACCAGCGACCAGGAGCACCAGACCAGCAATCAAGGGCGCCAGGCCAGCAACCAGGAGCACCCAGACCAGCAACCAGGAGCACCAGACCAGCAACCAGGAGCACCAGAGCAGCAACCAGGAGCACCCAGAGCAGCAAGCAGAAGGACCAGAGCAGCGTCCAGGAGCACCAGAGCAGCAACCAGGAGCACCCAGACAGCAACCAGGAGCAGCAGACCGACCACAAGAGCAGCAACTAAAGCACCAGAGCAGCGACCAGAAGCATCAGAGGAGCGACCAGGAGCACCAGACAGGCAACCAGAAGCACCAGACCAGCAACCAGGAGCACCAGACCAGCAACCAGGAGCACCCAGAGCAGCAAGCAGAAGGACCAGAGCAGCGACCAGAGCACCAGAGCAGGTCGGAAACAGCAAAGTCTGAACGAACTCTAGCGCTTCGGCTTGCGGTCTGGTGCTTCTGCTCGCTGTCTCTGGACATTTCTCTGCTTCTGGACTTTGCTGCTTGCTTTAACTCTCTCTCATTCCACCCTCTTCTGGCCTGCTGGGTGTCCTGACAGTCTCCGAGTCTGTATCTAGGCGTTCGTTTGACGGTTTTCGACGAAACGAAGACAGAAACGATCGCAGCAGCGCTCCGATCGCAGCGGAGCACACCAGAGACTTCCAGCTGCGATCG
>PIVL01000967.1 GCA_003354145.1 Paracoccaceae bacterium | reverse complement strand
CCCGCCCCAGACCTCTTGTATCAAGTTCAGAATTTTTGGGCTTGGGTAACGAGATGTCCCCCAAAATGGTAACCGGTGTGTGCGAAATAATCGCCCATCTCAATTAGCATCAGGCAGTGATCTGGGGACCCCGCACCCCAAGCTCAATGTTGATTTGTTTCGCGCAGGGCGTTCTGTCGGTGCGAAAAAAACGCCCATTTCCGCGCAACTTGTCCGGTGTCCATGCTCAACATTGAGTTGAGGGGGGCGGGGGGAGCAAGTTTGTCTCACAGGGCCGGTCGGCAGATGGGCGATTATTTCGCACACACCGGAGTCAGATTTACCCTTCTTTGGTGTGCAAATTGGGATGATGTGCGTGCATCCCGTTCAAATCGCGTGATCGCGATGCCGTGACGGTGTGCTCCCAACGCCGCTCTGGATGTAATGAAGCACACTTTGACGTCAAACGCAAAACAAACACATGTATTTCTCCCACCCACCCGTCGACTTGCGCAAAACCATGCATGGACAACAAAGCGTGTGTACCTTACTCCAGAAACATCCCGACACCCCGCGTGATCACGACGCCATGACGCTGCATTCCCAATCCGGTGTAATGAGAGGCAGTTTGACGCCAGGCGTAGAACATTGATGCTTTTGACGATTTGAGAGGGATGCATGCACATCATCTCAATATGCAGAGAACAAAAA
>PIVL01000966.1 GCA_003354145.1 Paracoccaceae bacterium | reverse complement strand
GCCGGTTGGAATTTTTGCAAGGGGTTGATCTGCCCGTCGATGTGTTGGACGGCGTCCCGCCTCATCGGATCGCCCGCCTTCGTCGCCAGGGTGAACGTTATTTTACAGATGGCTTGCGGGATATTTCCAGCGACCGGCGGCTGGCCATTCTTGCTGTTTGCGCGGTGGAATGGCGCGCTACCATTGCTGATGCCGTGGTGGAAACCCACGACCGGATTGTCGGAAAAATTTGGCGGGATGCGAAGAAGATTTGCGACACGCAAATTAACGACGCAAAAACATCATTACAAGATACACTGCGTTCCTTCAAAAATCTGGGCGAGGCGTTGCTGGGAGCAAAAGAAGATGATGCGCCGCTCGATCCAGCCGTTGCAATCTCTTGTGGGTGGCACAACCTCGAAGCTCTTGTCTCAACAGCCGCGCAGTTAGGTGACACAATGTCCGCGGAGCCGTTGCCTCATGTCATTCATGGGTATCATAGGTTCCGGCGTTATGCGCCGCGGATGCTGCGTGCGCTGGATATAAAGGCGGCATCTGTAGCAGAACCGCTGATGGCCGCAGCCAGTATCGTCAGGGAAAACAAAGATGTAGCAGAGAAACCCGTAGCCTTCCTGCGGCGCAATTCAAAATGGCAGCGTCATCTGAATCTGCAGGAACCTTCTGGCCATCGGCTATGGGAAGTAGCCGTGTT
>PIVL01000447.1 GCA_003354145.1 Paracoccaceae bacterium | reverse complement strand
CTAACGCCCATATTAAATACCCATGCAAATTCATGCTGGTTGCGGCCGCAAACCCCTGCAGATGTGGCTATCTTAGTGACCCCTCTCGTGCCTGCGCCCGCGTTCCCATCTGCGGCGACTGATATATGGGACGCATTTCCGGGCGTTTAATGGACCGGTTTGACTTGCGCATCGAAGTTCCACCCGTTGCGTTCACCGATCTGGACCTGCCTGCCAGCGGTGACGCTTCGGACGTGGTGGCCACACGCGTTGCCAAGGCACGACAGGTTCAAACCAAGCGGTTTGGCGCGGAAACCGGATTACGCCAGAATGCCGACGCAGAAGGCGCAATCCTTGAGGAAATCGCCACTCCGGACACCGAGGGCCGCGAGTTGCTGGTCAAAGTTGCCGAACGTTTTGGCCTGTCTGCGCGCGGGTATCACCGGGTACTGCGAGTCGCACGTACCATTGCCGATCTGGATCACTCGGCAGATGTGCGTCGCCTGCACGTGGCCGAGGCTCTTAGCTTTCGGCTGGCGACGGCAACCGCTGCCTGATCCAACCCGCCAGATCGGCCAAAGTCGCATCAGCCTCGGGCAGCAGGCGTTGGAATATGGGCCAGACATGAGGCAAATCATGCGCAATGGTTTCACTGACCCGCACCCCTTGTTCGCGCATTCGTGCAGCGATGCGGCGGGTGTCGTCCAACAGAATTTCGGTATCACCAGCATAGAGACAAACATCCGGTGCACCGTTGAAATCCGCATACAACGGCGAAGCCAACGGGTTTGTTGCGTCCGCGCCCTGTAAGAACATATCCGCCATTTCTGCGCAGCGCGAGGCTGGTAACAAGACGTCGGATTTTGCATTTTCGTGGATCGATTTTCCTGAAAACGTCAGGTCGGTCAAAGGCGAAAAGGCAAAAACACCTGCAGGTTTAGGCGCATCCCGGGCGATGATATCTGCCAACAGGGACAGGACCAACCCACCACCAGCGCTGTCACCGCCCATGACGATCTGGTCTCCGGAAACCCTTGTCGCCAGCAAACCTTCATAGGCTGTTCGCGCATCATCCAACGCTGCTGGAAACGAATGTTCCGGAGCCAGCCGATATTTCGGCAAACAGGCGCGCATTCCGGTCAGACCGGCAAGTTGGGCAAGCATGGCCCGGTGGGTTTTAGGGCTGCCAAAAACATTGCCGCCACCATGAAAATACAGCAAAACCCCCGATCCTGTCTTGTCCCCAACTTGCGCCCATTGCACAGGAACACCCAGATCACCGTTTTCAAATCGCGTATTGCGCGGCGGATGAAACAACACGCGTGCACTGAACTCAAACCCCGAACGCAGTCTCTCGGGTCTGGTCTCGCGCGCCAGTCGCCGCTTTTCGGTGTGGCGCAGAAGAAAATTCAGAATTTTCCTGCGTCGACTCATGCGCAGCGGGCTTCGATCGCTATCCAGATTTTCTCGGCTATATTGACGTCGTCAAAGCGCTCCAGTTCCTGAATACCCGTCGGAGAAGTCACATTAATTTCGGTCAGATAATCACCGATCACGTCAATCCCGACGAAAACCTGCCCTTTTTCGCGCAAGAGCGGGCCGATGGCCGCACATATCTCAAGATCGCGCTCGGATAGTCCAATCTTCTCCGGGCGGCCACCAACATGCATGTTGGAACGGGTTTCGCCAAGGGCAGGCACGCGGTTGATTGCTCCTGCGGGCTCCCCATCAACAAGAATCACCCGTTTGTCGCCGTTACTTACATCCGGCAAAAATTTCTGCACAATCAGAGGTTCACGCGAAAACGACGTAAACAGTTCGTGCAAAGAGGTCAGGTTACGGTCATTATGGTCAAGCCGAAATACACCTGCGCCACCATTGCCGTAAAGTGGTTTCAGAATGACATCGCCATGCTTGGACTTAAAAGTCTTGATGGCGTCCAAATCACGGGCAATTGTTGTGGGCGGGGTCAGGTCCGGGAAATCCAACACCAGCAGTTTTTCCGGATAATTCCTGACCCAGAACGGATCATTCACAACCAATGTGCCTGGTGCCAACCGCTCCAGAATATGCGTGGAGGTGATATAATTCATGTCAAAAGGCGGATCTTGGCGCAACCACACCACATCCATTTCACCCAAATCGACCTCGCGCTCTTCGCCCAGAATTGCCGGTGTTCCAGCAACACGCTGCACCGTCATATCCTGCCCGCGGGCTGTGATCCGGCCCTCTTGATAGGCCAGTTTGTCAGGGCTGTAATAGAACAGGGTATGCCCCCGTTTTTGCGCCTCTTCAGCCAGTCGAAAGCTGCTGTCGGCATTGATATCCACGGAGCCAATCGGGTCCATCTGGAAGGCTATTTTCATGGTGAGATTCCTACGCTGTGGCCAAATACATGGCGCAGGCAGGCAAAGGATTCAATGGGTTTCAGTCTAGGCCAAAGGCGTTCTCGATAATTTGAAAGTCACCAGTTTCGTTGACCAGAGCCACATCAAAACGAACATTTGTCAGCTGTCCGATGGGTTCATCAGTCAGAAAATGTTCCGCCGACGCATAAATTCGCGCCATTTGGCGGCGGCTAAGGCGTTCGGCTGCACGGTCAAAATTGCGGCTTTGTTTGACCTCGACGAAGACCAGATTATCACCATTGCGGGTGATTAAATCAATTTCACCGCCCGGCCCCCGCCACCGACGACGCGTGATTTCAAATCCACGGCGTTCATAGTCCTGCGCGATGCAGTTTTCGGCAGAAACCCCCGTATGATAACACATTTGGCGCGACGCCGTTGTGGCCGTCATATCAATCCTTTCCCAGTTTTAACGCCATTTGGTAAAGCGTGCGACGTGGAATTTCATGCATTTTTGACACCAAATCTGCCG